>JBJEOX010000405.1:0-25441 GCA_051880935.1 Ruminococcus sp. | reverse complement strand
TACTAAAAATTAATGACGCCTAAATGCTCAAGCAGAATCTTAACACCCATCAGAACAAGCACGATTCCGCCGATAAGCTCTGCCTTTGACTTAAACCTTACCCCGAACACGTTGCCGATTTTTACGCCGACTGCCGAAAATACAAACGTCGTAACGCCGATTAAGCCGACTGCCGGTAAAATCTCAACGTCAAGACACGCAAACGTAACGCCGACTGCAAGTGCGTCAATGCTTGTGGCAACCGCAAGCGGAATCATCGACTTCGGAGCATATGAATCGTTAAGCTCGTCGGGCTTGCCGAATGACTCCTTAATCATATTTGCACCGATAAGTCCGAGCAGTACAAACGCTATCCAGTGGTCAACGCTCGTGATAAGCGACTCAAACTGCTTGCCGAGAAAATATCCGATAAGCGGCATACCTGCCTGAAAACCTCCGAAATAAAGACCGCAGATAACGCCGTGACGTGCTTTAAGACTTCTCACAGACAGTCCCTTGCAGATTGAAACGGCAAAGGCGTCCATAGAAAGTCCGACCGCAAGAATAAAAAGCTCAATAATTCCCATAAAAAATTCCTCCATTGCATTAATAATACTAAACTCTGATTAAAAACTTTATAAGATTTTTGAGCAGATTTTTCGTCAGACGAGTGAGATTCCACAGAAATGCTGACGCATTTCAAGGACAGCTCACGAAGTATGGCGGAAAATATGCCAAAAAGATATTTTGTTTTTAATTTAGAGTTTAGTATAAGCAACAGAGGACAAAAAAAGACCTACCTGTTGCCTTAACAGATAAGTCTTGTCATTTAAAATTAAACCACGGGCGCACCCAAGTATGTTGGCTTAATCACGCATATTGCGCCGACTACTCCCTTAATCTTCCGAAATTATATCATACTATTATCAGTATGTCAACAAAAAACGCACTGAACGAGCACCATATAGAAAATCACGCCGCCGAATACACTAATCAGCGTGTTGCGTTTCCATATGTGGAGTACGGCAACGAGCACAACGGCTAAAAGCTCGGGTATGCAGTATGGGTAGCTGAAAACCGAAACGCTCTTGAAGCAGTAGATGACAAGCATTCCGATTAAGGCATACGGCAGTACCGTTCCGAGATATGTAATGACCTTAGGGCGTTTACGTCCCTCGGGGAATGCAAGAAACGGCAGAAAGCGTGTTAACGCCGTAAAAACAGCCATAACTGCGACGATTAAAAGCGAGTGAACGGTGTTGTTATCCATTTTCGCTCACCTCCGCATCTGTTTCTTCGCTGTCGGGTTGGCTCTTTTCAAATCTTTTTCTGAAAATTACAAGCTCAACTGCGATAAAAGCCATTGAAGGAATGATAAAATACTGCGCACCGAAAATGAAAAGGCACACAAGCGTTGTAGCCGCACCTAAGATTGCAGGCAAATGCTCCTTTGTGCTTAACCACTGCTCAACGAAGATTACAACAAACAGCGCCGTCATTGCAAAGTCAATTCCCGTGCTGTCAAACGGAATGAACGTGCCGAGCAGTGCGCCGATTGTACAGCCCGTAATCCAGTAAAGCTGGTCGAGCACCGAAAGAAATAAGTAATACTTCTTCTCGTCAATTCCCTCGGGAATTTTTGCAGTGCAGACAAGCGAGTAGGTTTCGTCCGTCAGCGCAAAAATCATATAGGGCTTTGCCTTGCCTGTACCCTTGTACTTGTCGAGCAATGAAAAACCGTAAAAAAAGTGGCGTGCATTGATAATCAGCGTCATTACGGCAGTTGTAATAAGCGACGCACCGCTGCTCAGTAAGTCAACTGCGGCGTACTGACCTGCGCCTGCGTAGATTGTGCAGCTCATAAGCAAAGCCCACAGGAAGCTGTAGCCCTTGCTGTGGAGCAGTACGCCAAAGCCTATACCCAAGGCAAGATACCCCGCAAGTATAGGCAGACTGTCCTTAAACGCCTTTTTAAGCGTTCTTTTTCCCATCCTCATAATTCCTTTCCGGTTCGTTATATAATTTAAGTGTGGAGTTTGGAGTGTGGATAGTGGAGTTTCGGGTCGCTACGCTCCGAATTTGTAATAGTGCATGTTGTTTCGATAAATTTGTTTGCTGAATTTGTGTTGATATATCGGTAACGTTTATTTTTTTAGTGTAGGGAACAGTCTTGACTGTTCCGCAGGGTTACAGCTGACCTATGTGTAATCGGAACGGTCAAGACCGTTCCCTACATTAATAAAAAATACAAAAATCCACACCTGCAGCGATGCCGCATATAAATAAATTCGGGCACTAAACTTTTGAATTATCGCAATCTGTCCACTCGACCAAAACTCCACTCTCCACACTCCAAACTAATCAAAATTGTGGTTTAGCTTACTAAACGGATAACCATAATTTTTAATGTAACAGGTATTCCATCATTTTGTCAATTCTGTTCTCTGCAACACGTCTGCCGACTGCGTAAAGCTCCTCAAGCTTTTTGGTGTCCTTTTCCGTTCGCTTTACCCTTACAGGCTCGTCGGGGCGGATAACAAATAATCTGCCCTCGTTTTCAAGCTTTACAATCTGCTCTGCAAGGCTGTTGTAGTGGTCGGGAATGTTGTAGATTGTCTTTAAAAGCTCGGGATACTCCGAATACTTTTTCTCATATATTCGTTTGAGCATTCCCGAAAGCGGCTTTTTGCGGTAATCTATGTCCCTTGTCAGCACAAGCACAATTTTTTCATATCCGTTTTCAATCGCCCATTCAAACGGAATCGGATTGGCTGTTCCGCCGTCGAGGTATTTGTGACCGTCAAGCTCAACGATTTTTGACAGAACGGGCATACTGCTTGACGCTCTGCAAGCTTTCAGAATATCACTGCATTTTCCCTTTTCACAGGCAACGCTCATGCCCGATTCGCAGTCGGTGACAAAGGCATAAAATTCTTCTGTGCTGTTGTAAAATGCGTCGTAGTCCAGCGGAACGAGGTCGTGGCTGATTTCGCCGAACAGAAAATCAAAATTAAAAATCATCTTATCCTTAATCAGACTGTGCAGGCTCATATACCGCTTGTCGTTGACAAATTTCAGATTCACCTCAGCCGTTCGTCCGATTTGCCTTGAAAGGTAGCTGATTGCACACAGCGAGCCTGCCGAAACGCCGCACACACACGGAAAGTAAATGTCCTTTTCCATAAAATAGTCGAGCACGCCACAGGTAAAAAAGCTCCTCAGTGCGCCGCCCTCAAGAATTAAAGCTGTTTTCTTGTTTTGAAACTCCATAATTTGCCGCCTTTATTCATACTTAAATATGTTTGTTTTTAATATTGTAAACCTGTTTTTCCGAAAGTCAAGTACACCCTCGCTTTTCAGTTCGCTGAGCGAGCGTGAAAGCGAGGCCCTGTCAACCGCAAGATAGTTTGCAAGCTCCTCACGTGAAAACGGAACGGTAAAGCTGTAGGAATGTTCCC
Organism: Ruminococcus sp.; assembly: GCA_051880935.1. Classification (GTDB taxonomy): domain Bacteria; phylum Bacillota; class Clostridia; order Oscillospirales; family Acutalibacteraceae; genus Ruminococcoides. Next base: position 22,004 of record JBJEOX010000405.1, on the reverse strand, counting down.
GTTCGCAGTGGATTTTCAGGAATTTTAAAATCTTATCCCTGATGCTTCTCTGCGACAGGCACGAAAGGTGTTCAGAAAGGTCAAGAAACGCCTGACGCTGTGACGCCATCATATTTACAACAATTTTCTGCTGAATTATCGCAAGCTTATCTTCCGCAATAAAAATCTTTTCGGGCGGAATCAGAATCAGCTCGCTGTCCTCATTTGCAGTAAGCTCCAAAAGCGAATTGTAGTAGTCAAACATTGAGTAAATCGTTCCGCTGTCGGCACTGCCGATTGATTTTAAAAGCGTTTTGTTTCCCTCATAGTCAACCGTGTACAGATGAGCACTGCCCGAAATCACAATGCCCGTCATATGGCTGTACTCGCCTGCAATGCGGATTGAATTCCCGTCCTTTATGCTTGAGTAAAACGGCTGTGAATACTGAATGAACATAAAAATTTCGTGGTCGCTCAGTCCCGAAAAAAGCAGTTGATTGCGCAAAAGCACAAGATGCTCGTCGGTGAAATACTCGATAAATTTTTTCATAACCTACCCTCACAAACCATTTTAATAATTATGTCTTATGTACACGCATTCCGTGTCCCTACGAAATGTTGATAAAATTCTGTCGTAATAAAATCCGATATCATATTTATTATATCACTAAATTTTGCAAATGCAACTTAAATTTAACAACAAACCGCCCGAGCAGTTATACGCTGTTCGGGCGGTGTATGTATTAAAATTATTTATCCACAACGGGAATCGGGGTTTTGTCAAATTCGTCAAGTCGTTTGCCGTAGAGGTAGTAGTTCGTTTCCTTTACGATAACGGGGGAGAGAGCAATAATTGCAATTATGTTCGGCAGAGCCATAAGTGCGTTAAAAATGTCGGACATTGTCCACACAAAGTCGAGTGCAGTTATCGGAGTGATAAGCAGAACTGCAACGAAAATCAGCTTGTAGGGCAGAACGCCTTTTCTGCCGAAGAGGTATTCAATGCATCTTTCGCCGTAGTAAGACCAGCCGAGAATTGTTGAAAACGCAAAGAGGACAATTCCCACAACGAGAATCGGAGTGCCGATAACGGGAATCTGAGCAAAAGCCGCCGAGGTGAGCTTGCCGCCCTCAACGCTTACGGTGTCAATCTGCGGATTCTTGATGCAGGAGCTGACGATTACAAGGCCTGTCATAAGGCACACAACAACGGTGTCCCAGAAGGTGCCTGTTGCCGAAATCATAGCCTGCCTTACGGGGTTTCTTGACTGAGCGGCTGAGGCTACAATCGGGGCAGAGCCCATACCTGACTCGTTGCTGAAAAGACCTCTTGCAACGCCGTAGCGAGCCGCAAGCATAACGCCCGAGCCGACAAGTCCGCCGCCGACAGCGGCAGGAGAGAAGGCAGAGCCTACGATTGTGCATACAGTCTGCCACAGAACGTCGCTGTTCATAATGAGGATAATCACACAGCCCACAACGTACATAATAGCCATAAACGGCACAAGCTTTTCGCATACCTTTGAAATAGCCTTGATGCCGCCGAAAATTACAAGAGCAACGCAGATTGCAACGATAATTCCCGAAATGAGAGAAACGGCTGAAAACTCACCGCCGAAAAGACTTAAAACAAGATTTCCGTCGGGATTGAAAGTGCTGTCCATAATGCTTGAAATTGCATTTGTCTGAACGCCGCATCCGATGCCGAACGAAGCCAGAGCCGCAAAGACTGCAAAGAGGATTGCAAGCCACTTCATACTGCGCTTTTTGCCGCCGATTGTCGGGTGAATCCCACGCTCAATTGCGTACATTGCGCCGCCCTGCATTTTGCCGTCCTTTGTCTTGACACGGTACTTTACGGCGATAAGCGACTCGGCGTACTTTGTCGCAATTCCGAAAACGCCCGTAAGCCAGCACCACAGTACTGCGCCTGCACCGCCGAGTGCGATAGCAGTACCTACGCCGATGATGTTGCCTGTTCCGATTGTCGAGGCAAGTGCAGTCGTAAGCGCCTGAAAGGGGCTTATGTCGCCGTCAACGTCGGGGTCCTTTGTTACCGAAAGCCTGATAGCCTTGAGCGTTTTGCGCTGAATGAATTTTGTCCGTACCGTCATAAAAATATGAGTTCCGAGCAAAATCAGAATCATCGGCACGCCCCAGAGGAACTCGTCGATATTTTCGGCAATCTGATTTAATAGCTCCATTTTTCTTCTCTCCCTTATGTTTTTGCTTAATGCGGAATGCGGAATTGATGGTCGCTCCGCTCCGAATTTATATTAGTATGTGTTGTTAGGAAAGGCTTGTTTCCCTGATATATATTGATATATCGGTGACGTTTAGGGACGTGTAGGAACCCGTCCCCTACGAAATTAAATTAAAACGTTTCCTCTATATCCGTAGGGGACGGCTTCCCGGACGTCCCAATTCGCATAAATTGCTTTGCAATTTATGTGTGGGCAAGAAGTTAGTTTCCCTACGACAGTGTTGATTAATTTAAAAAATATAATTCCGAATTCCGAATTACGCATTCCGAATTATTCTTACAACGTCCTTTAGTCCGTCTGCAACGTCATATAAAAGCGGCTTGATTTCATCGCTCGGTCCGTCAAGGTCGGGCACCATAACCGTTTTGCACCCAGCCGAGCTTGCAGATTTGATTCCGTTCTGCGAGTCCTCAAGCGCAATGCATTCCTGCGGCTTCAAGCCGAGTTTTTCAGCGGCAAGCAGGTAAATATCAGGCTCGGGCTTGCCGTTTTTTACCATTGACGAGCAGACAATTTCGTCAAAATATTTGAACAAATCAAGCCTTTCAAGGTAGTTTTTTGCCCTGTCAAACGGCGTTGCGGTTGCAAGCGCAACCCTGTAGCCGTTTTCCCTGAGGTACGACAGCAGAAATTCTGCGCCGTCCTTAGCCTCAATTCCGTTTCCTTCTATGTATTTTTCCATAAGCTCAATGCGCTTTCGGCGCACTGCGTCGTAGTCAAAATCTTCGCCGAACCAGCCTTTCAGCTTAACGGACGCAAATTTCTTGTTCATTGAGCGAATTCCGAGGGCGTGTCGTTTTTCCATTGGGTGACCGTAAAAGTTTGCCGCCTCACACCAGAAACGCACATAAAGCTTTTCTGTGTCGAGAATTACACCGTCCATATCGGAGATTACGCCTTTAATTTTAAGCTTTTCCATTTTTATTTTTCGCTTTCATATTTATATTAACGGCGGCAATGCCGAGTGAAATCAGTATCAGTGAAATGAGCGTTTCAAGCCTGAAAATATTTTCGCCGAGCATAAGTCCCGACAGCACCGTCCCGAAAATCGGAACAAGCAGATTGAAAATCGTGATTTTGCTTGCAGGGTGGTATTTGAGAAGTGCTGTCCAGATTGTAAAGGCAACCGCCGACACAACCGACAGCCAGAGCAGAATCAGCATACCCTCGATGTTGCCGAAGTCGAGTTTTCCGCCGAGGATAACTCCGCTTACCGTCAGCAGAAGTCCGCCGAGCATAAGCTGAAACGTAGTAATCTCAACGGGATTTCTGCCCTCTGCAAGCTTTTTTGAAACAATGTTTCCGCCTGCGGCGCAGAGCGTAGACATAAAAATCAGAATGTCGCCGAAAAGCGTGTCAAGCGAAAGTCCGCCAAAGCCGTTAATTGCAATTACCCCCGAAAAGCCGAGCAGACAGCCGACGATTTTCAGTACTGACAGCCTGTCGCTTTTAAAGAAAATCGGAGCACAAAGCACAGTAATGAACGATGCGCACGAGGTGATAATCGAGGTGTTCGTGCCGCTTGTAAAGCCTATGCCGACGTAGGTGAAAATATACTGCATTGAAGTTTGCATAAAACCGAGGGCAAAGACATTGGCAAAATCACTTTTATGTAAAACGGCGAGCCGCTTTTGTGAAATGCAGAGAAAAATATAGACCATAATTCCTGCAAGAAGAAAGCGTATGCCTGCAAAGAGGATTTTTGTGCCGATGTCGCCGTCGGAAATTTCAAACGTGGAGTAACCGAGCTTTATAAAAGGAAAAGCAGTACCCCACAAAAGCGTGCAGAACACCGCCGCAACGCAGGCAAAAGCTGAATTTTTAAGTATCGTGTTGTTTTTCATAATTATTTCGAGAACAAAACGAGGCTGACTCTTACGAGCCAGCCCCTATGCTGTCTGATATAAAACTATACTCAGCCCTCTTTGACAACAGCTCTGATTGCTTTTGCGATATGGGGCTGTGTGAGTTCAAATTTATCAAGAAGCTCAAGAGCCGGACCGCTGTAACCGAACCTGTCGTTTACACCGATTTTTGTAACCTTTACGGGACATTCTGCGCTTGTGACCTCACAAACTGCGTCGCCCAGACCGCCGATTACGTTGTGCTCTTCAACTGTGATGATTCTGCCTGTTTCCTTAGCCGCCTTGATGATGATTTCTCTGTCAATCGGCTTGATTGTGTGAATGTTGATAAGGCGGGCGCTGATTCCCTCAGCCTCAAGCTCCTTAACAGCCTTTAACGCCTCGTTTACAACAAGTCCCGTTGCGATAACTGCAACGTCGTTGCCTTCGTGGAGCGTAATGCCCTTGCCAAGCTCGAATTTATATGTTTCGGGGTCGTTGAAGCTGTCAATTGCAAGTCTGCCGAGTCTGATATAAACAGGACCCTTGTACTCAATTGCAGCCTTTGTAGCCGCCATCATCTCGTAGTGGTCGGCAGGGTTTAAAACAACCATACCGGGAATTGTTCTCATAATGCCGATATCCTCAAGGCACTGGTGAGTTGCGCCGTCCTCGCCTGTTGAAATACCTGCGTGGCTTCCTGCGATTTTTACATTGAGGTGGGGGTAAGCAACAGAGTTGCGAATCTGCTCAAAGGCTCTGCCTGTTGCGAACATTGCAAATGAAGCCGCAACGGGGATTTTGCCTGATGCTGCCATACCTGCCGCAACGCCTACCATATTGCCCTCGGCAATACCGCAGTCAAAAAATCTGTCGGGAAATTCCTTTTTGAAAATACCTGTTTTTGTAGCAGCAGCAAGGTCTGCGTCAAAAACAACTATATCCTTATTAGTCTTTGCAAGCTCGCAAAGAGCCATACCAAAGCTTTCTCTTGTCGCCTTCTTAATTACCTCTGCCATCAGCAATTGCCCTCCAATCTGTCAATCTCAGCCTGAAGCTCGGCTGTAGCCTGCTCGAACTGTTCCTTGTTGGGAGCGGTGCCGTGCCAGCCAACCTGATTTTCCATAAATGAAACGCCCTTGCCCTTAACGGTCTTTGCAAGAATTGCAGTGGGCTTGCCCTTAACGGTCTTTGCCTTGTCAAGAGCCGACGCAATCTGCTCAAAGTCGTGACCGTCGATTTTGATTACCTCAAAGCCGAAGGACTCAAACTTCTTGTCGAGCGGCTCGATTCCTGCAACCTCCTCAACGGTTCCGTCAATCTGCAAGCCGTTCTGGTCAACGATAACAACGAGGTTGTCAAGCTTGTTGTGAGAAGCAAACATTGCAGCCTCCCATACCTGGCCTTCCTCAACCTCACCGTCGCCCAAAACTGTATATGTGCGATAGTCCTTGTTGTCAAGCTTAGCCGCAAGAGCCATACCGCAGGCCGCAGAAATTCCCTGACCGAGCGAGCCTGTGCTCATATCAATACCGGGAGTGCCCTTCATATCGGGGTGTCCCTGAAGCATTGCGCCTACGTGGCGGAGAACGGTAAGCTCGTTCCAGTCAAAATATCCCTTGAGCGCAAGCGTTGCGTAAAGGCTGGGGCAGCAATGACCCTTTGAAAGCACAAAGCGGTCTCTGTCCTCCCAGTCGGGCTGTTCGGGCTTAACGTTCATTTCCTTGAAGTAAAGGTAAGTGAAGATGTCAGCCGCCGAAAGCGAACCGCCGGGGTGACCCGATTTTGCGTGGTAAGTACCGAGAATTGCGCCCATTCTTGACTTTGCGGCAAGAATCTGAAGCTGCTTGATTTCTGAACTATCCATTAAATACATTCCTTTCAGAATAATGTCGTAAAAACGGTGTGCAGAGCACACAACGAGGGAAACACTGATTAAATCATTTGCACATATTACGCAGTCAGATTTTTCGTCAGGTTGTACAAATAAACCGCAGTAATGCTGGCGCATTACGAGGATTTTTTGGACAATCCGGCGGAAAATATGCAAGTAAGATGTGTAAATAGCTTTTAGCGGGATTTAGTCAGGGGTTCCCTAATTAATTATACACAATCTCAAACAAATTTCAACAATTTTTTCGCAAATCCCGAAATAAAGACAAAATTAATGAATATCACGCTTGAAACAGGACAGATTTGTGATATAATTTAATTTAACAGTTTGGAGTTATCGGTTGCTTTGCATCTGATTTATATTATTTATCATGGAGGGAATTTTATGCTTTTAACGGCTGACGTGGGAAACACTAATATAAAATTCGGAATATATGACGGTGACGAGCTTAGATTCAAGCTCAGGGTTTCAACCGATACCGCCAAAACAAGCGATGAGTTTGCCGTTGAGCTGTACACCTTTTTTCAGATTTACGGCATCAGCGCAGACAGCATAGATTCCTCAATAATCAGCTCGGTTGTGCCTAAAATCACTTCTCCTCTGTCCGATGCAATTGAAACGGTTTCGGGGGTTAAGAGCCTTGTTGTCGGTCCCGGGATAAAGTCGGGGCTGAACATTAAAATTGACAATCCCGAAAAACTCGGCGCAGATATTGTTGCAGGCTGTGTCGGAGCGTACGAAAAATACGGCGGACCGTTTATTATGATTTTTATGGGAACTGCAACGGTAATAGTTTATGTTGACGAGAACAAAACCTATCTCGGCGGCGCAATTGCCCCCGGTGTGGGAATTTCACTTGACGCACTCACAAGCAAGGGTGCGTTACTCCCGTCGATTGACTTCAAAGCACCCGAAAAGGTAATCTCAACCAACACAAGCGACTGTATGCGTTCGGGTATAATGTTCGGTACGGCGTGTATGCTCGACGGAATGATTGACCGCTTTTACGAGCAGGTAGGCAAGAAATGCAAGGTTATTGCAACGGGCGGATTTTCACAGCTTATGGCTGAAAACTGCACCCACAGGATTATCGCTGACGAAAATGTAATTCTGGACGGTTTGAACTATATTTACAAGAAGAACAGCAGAAATTAATTCGGAATTCGGAATGCGTAATTCGGAATTATCATAAAGGGTTTTCTTAATATCGTAGTGATTATTAAGCAAAACCGATTATATCGACATTATTGTGACAAACCAACATTTCCGTAGAGGACGGTATTATATGCAGAAAAAAATTCTTGATATTTTACTTAATGCTGATGATTTTATATCGGGGCAGGAGATTTCCGAAAAGCTCGGAGTTTCCCGTCAGGCTGTGTGGAAGGCTATAAACGCTTTAAAGGAAAAGGGATATGAAATTCAGTCGGTCACAAACAGAGGCTACCGCCTTGTTTCTTCGCCCGATTACCTGAATGAAAGCAGTCTGAAAAGCCTTTTACACAATAAAATTATCGGCAAAAACCTGATTGTGCTAGACTCGGTAGATTCTACAAACGATTACCTTAAAAAGCTCGGCAACGAGGGGTGCGAAAACGGTACTGTCGTTATTGCAAGAGAGCAGACCAAGGGCAAGGGCAGGCTTGGCAGAACGTGGCAGAGCAAAAAAGACGACGGTATTGCATTCTCTGTGCTTTTGCGCCCGAACGTTGCGCCGAGCGAGGTTTCGGCAATCACTCCGCTTGCAGGACTTGCTGTGTGCAAGGCTATAAGGGAATACACAAAGCTCGACTGCGTTATCAAGTGGCCGAACGATATCATAGTCGGCAGGAAAAAGCTTGTCGGAATTTTAACCGAGATGAGCGCAGAATTTGACGCCGTTGAGTACGTGATTACGGGAATCGGAATCAACGTTGACCACACGTCTTTCCCCGAGGAAATCGCATTCAAGGCAACATCGCTGTTGCTTGAAACGGGCAGGCACATTGACAAAAACGAGTTTTTAGCCTGTGTGCTCAGTCACATTGAAAACGAGTTTGTCAAAAACAACCTAGAGCTTACACAGACGGCTTTGTCGGAATATACCGACCTGTGCGCAACGGTGGGCAGGAGCGTGACGTTTCAGAGGGGAACACGCAGAATCAGCGGAATGGCTGTGGGTGTTTCCGAGCACGGCGAGCTGAAGGTGATGATGTCCGACGGCACAATCAGCCTTGTGAATTCGGGCGAAGTAACCGTTCAGGGGATATATTGACAATTATCAATTAACAATTGAGGGTCGCTACGCTCCGAAATTATAATAGTGCGTGTTGTTAGGATAGGTTTGTTTTCCTCGGATTGATTGATATATCTGAAATGTTTTGGGACGTGTAGGAACCCGTCCCCTACGGCGATAAAGGAAACGTTTGTATTACAGTAGTAGGGATAATGATTTTATTAATAATTGCATATGTATAACAAAACAGCCGTTGAATTTTGCTCCAACGGCTGTTTTCTATTTAAGTATATTTATGCACTGCTTGAAGGTTTCGATAATGTACCACGCATCGTCGTCCGACAGCGTTGTGTTCATCGGGAGAGTGAGCTGGTTTTTGTGCATATTATAGGCGTTCGGATAGTCGGAAATCTTAAAGCCTCGCTTGCTGTATGCCGAAAGCATCGGCAGAGGCTTGAAGTGAACGTTGCACATAATTCCGTTTTCCGCCATCATATTGTAAAATTTGTTTCTGTACTCTGCGTCCTTGCCGATAAAGCGGACAAAGTAGAGGTGACCGCTGCTGCGGTGGCTTTCGTCGCAGTGGTTGAGCACCTGAATCGGCAAATCCTTGAATTCTTCGTTGTAGAGCCTGATAAGCTCGTGCCTGCGGTCAAGAATTTTGTCGTATCTCGAAAGCTGTGCAATACCCAAAGCCGCCAGCACGTCGGGCATATTACATTTATACTGCGTGTCAACAACGTCATATTCCCACGCCGCAACCTTGTTTTTCTGGTAAGCGTCCTTGGTCTGACCGTGGAGCGAAAGGAGCATATATTGTTTGTACATTTCCTCCTCGTCAATTCCGTCGTGCGGTCTGTGCACTGCCGCACCGCCCTCTGCGGTTGTCATATTCTTTACGGCGTGAAAGCTGAAATTTGTAAAATCGGCAATTTCACCGCACATTTTGCCGTGCCACTGTGCACCGAAGGCGTGTGCGCCGTCAGCCATAACGAAAACTCTGCCGAACTTCTCCTGAAGCTCGTTTTTGGGACGGAAAATGCTCTTTTTGCGTTCAACAGCCTCAAAAATCCTGTCGTAGTCGCAGATTACGCCTGCAAGGTCAACGGGAATAATCGCCTTGGTTTTGTGGTTAATTGCATCTTCCATCTTGTCGTAGTCCATCTCAAAGCTTCCGCTTTTGCAGTCAATCATAACAGGCTTTGCGCCCACGTGATAGACAATCGAAGCGGTTGCGGTGTAGGTGTAGGCAGGGAGAATAACCTCGTCGCCCGGTCCGATTCCGAGAATACGCAGAGTAAGCTCGGCGCAGGAGGTCTGCGACGAAAGGCAGACAGCCTTGTTTACGTGACAGAAGTCGGCAATTCTGCTTTCAAACAGCTTTGTTTCGGGGCCTGTGGTAATCCAGCCCGATTTTACAACCTTAACTACCTCGTCTATTTCCGCCTGCGAAATATCGGGCGGTGAAAAAGGAATCTTTCTCATTCAAAAATCTCCTTTGTTTTATCAGGACGTTTCGTATTTTCAAAACAGTTTTATAAACAAAATTAATGGAATGTACAAATTCGTACATTCCATTATACAACAACATAAAGGAAAAGTAAAGTTTTAGTAAAATAATATTTTTATGCTTAATCAGCTAAACCATAATTTAGTGTGGGGAGTGGAGTTTCGGTCGAGTGGATAGGTTGTAAGAATTCAAAAGTTTAATGCCCGAATTTATTTATATGCGGCGTTGCCGCAGAGATGATATTACATTATTGTAGCGGCGAACTGTGTTCGCCATATTTCATAAATTGCGTTGCAATTTATGAAACGGGACGTCAAGGATGCCGTCCCCTACGGCGATACAGGAAACGATTGTTTTTAGTCGTAGGGACACGGCGTACCGTGTCCCTGGTGGTTATCCAATTTTACCGATTAAACCGTAACTATAAAAGAAAACAAATCTTTCCGTAGGGGACGGGTTCCTACACGTCCTATTCACAAAAATTGCAAACGCAATTTTTGTGTGGACACGGCACGCCGTGTCCCTGCGTTTGTAACTGAAACGTTAGTCGTGATACCATTTTAGTTTCAGATTGCTCTGACGAATTCTACAAGCGGCTTGATTGAATTTCTGTCTGTAAAATCAACTTTCTGACCGTAGGTTTCAAGCATCAGCTTATCCTCGTCACGCAGTTCCGATGCATCCTTACTTTTCATCGTCTTTACAAGCATTGCCATCATAGCCTTGTGAACAATGCCGAGGTTTGAATAGTCTATTCCGCCTCTGAAATGAAAAATCTTAAGTTTTTCATACAATTCGGGCGATATCGCCTTTTTGATTCCGCCCTTGATGTGCTCGGTGTTTTCCGAATCGTTCGGGTCGGCAAGCCCTACTGTGAACAGAATCAAGTTCTTATCCTTGACAGCGTCAAAATTTTTTGTTATCAGGTTAAAGCCGTTCACTCCGCCTGCAAAAAGTCCGCCGCCGTAGATAATCGTATCGTATTTTTTGAGCGTATCTGCTGAAACTGAGCCGTTTTCGATAACGTCACATTCAAGCTCACTGCCTATCCACTCAGCATATTTTTTTGTTGAGCCGTATTTTGATTTGTAAATCACTGCTGTAGATTTCATTTTTCCCTCCGTTTATGACAGCTCAAACAGCCACTTTGTCAATTCATCCTCGGCAAACGGCTGAATTTCAATGTTTCCGCTTACGGTTGAAATGTTGTAGTCGGCTTTGCCGCTGGCGTAAACGAACTTGCCGTTTTTGTTTGTGCCTGCAAAGTCACTGCTGAAATTACCGCTTACACTGCTGTAGTTCGCCGTAAATCCGCTTTCGTCGCAGTTTGTGTTGATGTTGACATTTCCGCTGACGGTTTCTGCGTTGATTTCGCTGTTGTTTTTACCGACGGTGAGGTTGAGTACAGATGAAACGCCCGAAACGTTGAGCTTTTCAATTTTGCCTGTGACCGTACATTCGCCCGAAACGGTTTCAACGTCAACATCATCAGCCAGAACACAATTTAAATCAATTGTTCCGCTTGCTGTGTTTATCTCAGCCTTTTTGCCCTCAAAGCTGTCAATAGTGATTTTTCCCGACGCTGTTTCAATGTCGAGAGTATCCGCATTTATGCTTTCGGCAGTAAAATCTGCGCTTGCCGAGCTTACGTCAAATTCATCAAGCGAAATGCCTGCGGGCAGAGTTACGGTCAGCTTTTTGGGCGACATTGAAAACGAAAACCAATGAAAACCGAATGCATTTTTGCTGTCGTAAATTTTAAGCTTTCCGTCATCAAGGCTCCAGCGCATTGCGTTGTCGTCGTCCTTGTCGTATGACGCATTTTCAGAAATTTCTACCTTATCGGTATTGCCGTTTTTGATATCAACCGTTCCGCTTGTCCAGTTAATATCAATTGATTTTACCTCGTTTTTGTCAAACTGTGCACTGCCTGTGGACATTTTGTCAAGGTCGTCATTTGAAAAGCTGAACAGCTTGAAGTTTAAAGCTCCGTAACTTCGTATTCCGATAATGCCGAATGTAAGCAAGCCGATAAGCAGTACGCTTACTATTGACCAGATTATTATTCTGTTTCTTGCCGATTTTCTCATTTTCTCGCCTCCGCAAAGTCAAATATTGCTTTCATAAGATTCTGGAGTGCAACCGCAACGAGGAAGATTATCCACGTTACCGCAGCGGTGACAACTCCCGTTGCAATAGTTATATAAATGTATACGAATGATGTTGTTACCCACAAAATAGCCACAAGCACCTTGTAAAGTGCCGAGGTTTTGCGTTTTTGTCCGTTGAATTCCTTGAAATTCTCAACCATTGTTTCGTCAGCTTTTGTGTAGCCGCTTTTGTCCCTTGTGAACACAATAATCACGGTTGCAATTGCAATCATCAGGAACATAAATACGGGGCTGACTGCAACAAGCGGAGTCTGCGCAAGCAGTATGCAAGGCGTTGTGCAGGAGATGTACATTCCGATTGCAACGGCTTTGAGAATTGCATTCGTTCTTATTTTTCTGACTTTTTCAGCATTTTCCTCAAGCATAATGTACTTTGTCTTGTTTCTGTAAATTAAAAGTCCCGTTGCAACGCTTATCATAAAGAACATAAAAACAGGGCTGATTTCAACAAGCGGAGTGCCTGCAAGCAGAATGCAGGGCGTTACGCAGAGAATGTAAAGCGCAACGGCAATTCCCGTAAAGATTGAGTTTCTGCTCCTGATTGCCGCATTTTGTTCATCAGTCATTGCGTTTTCCTCAATCGGGTTTCCGCCGAGAGCCTCTAAAAGCTCGTTAATGTCGCCGATTCCTGCAATCGCAAGGTTGTAAGCCTCGCCCTCGCTTTTGCCCTCTGAGAGCAAATCGTGGTAGCGGTCAATTGTGTTGCGTATGATTTCCTCTTTAAGCTCGTAGGCTTGCTTTGTGTTGGGAGCAGTCGCAAACAGGTTTTCAATATAATCTCTTAATTTCGGTTCCATATTATCCCTCCGTGTGAAGCAGAGTGTCAAGCAGACGCTTTGCCTCAAGCCACTCGTCAATTTTTTGTTTGTAGGTTTGTTTTCCAAGCTCGGTGATTGTGTAGTATTTTCGCCTTGCGCCCGTGCTCTGGTCGCCCCAGTAGGACGAAATACAGCCTGCGTCCTCAAGCCGCTTGAACGCAGTGTAGAGCGTAGCCTCTTTCAGCTCGTAAAGCTGATTTGACGCATTGTAGACGGCTTTGTTTATCTCGTAGCCGTAGCTGTCACGCTCCATAAGCTTTGCAAGAATTATCGTGTCGGTATGACCTCGTATGAGGTCGGCAGTAATCGACATCTGAGCACCCCTTTCGTTTATCGTAGATATATAATAACACACAGTACCTCACCTGTCAAGGTATTTTATAAAAATATATAAATCGGGTGGTAAATTATATGTCGGCACCTTAGGAGTCATACATTTTTCAGACACTAACGCAAGATACCCTTTTACTTTATCTATATTTATAAAGTATCTTGAAAAGCTGACCAAGGCATAAAAAAAGAGTAACCGCTGCACAAACACAAACAACGGTTACTCAGAAAACGAGGAGCGGGGCGAGCTTTACCGCCCCGCCTCAACACACACACATACACATAAAATAAATCAAGGAGTTTTTATATTATGTGCCTGCTCCTTGATTTTAACACACAACAGGCAGAAAATCAAGGAGAATTTAATAATGATGTATAACTATTTGGAAGCTATAAAAGAATATGTAATAATATCAGTGTAGGGAACAGTCTTGACTGTTCCGTAGGATTACAGCTAACCTATGGGGAATCGGAACGGTCAAGACCGTTCCCTGCATTTAAGTTAAATATAAATAAATTTCTGAATTTTCACATAAATTATGTTTACCTTATTGAAAAGATGTGGTACAATATTATAAATATGTGCTCAATTAATTTGTTGCACAAAACGAATAGCTTTAAATATAACAGGAGGTTTATTTTGATATGCCAAATAAACAAGCAGTGAAAAGAGCCAAAGCCCCCACGCTTAATGCGCAGGGCAGGTTCAAAGCTTTTTCCTCAGACAACCGTTTCATCATACTTGCGTTTTTAGTGCCGTTTGTGCTGATGACAACGGCATTTGCACTGATGAAGGTATCACCGTTCGGCAACCAGCAGATTCTCGTAACGGATTTGTGGCACCAGTACTATCCGTTCCTTGTTGACTTTCAGGACAAGCTAAAGCACGGCGAATCGCTGTTCTGGTCGTGGACTCAGGGCGGCGGCGTTAACTACTTTGCGCTCATGTCGTACTACCTTGCAAGTCCGTTAAACTTTGTTTCCGTGTTCCTTCCGAGTGAATGGCTCAGAGAATTCCTTATGTTCTCTGTTGTTATTAAGGTAGCCTGCGCAGGTATGTTTATGGCGATTTTCCTTCGCAGCGTATTCAAGAAAAACGATTTTTCACTCGTTCTGTTCGGCTGTTGCTTCTCGTTCTGCGCCTTCTTTATGGGCTACTACTGGAACACAATCTGGCTTGATACTGTCTGTATTACTCCGCTTGTTGTGCTCGGCGCAGTAAAGCTTCTGACCGAAAACAAGTTCCGCCTTTACGTTGTTACGCTTGCGCTTTCGCTTCTTGCAAACTACTACATAGGACTTTTTGCCTGCATTTTTGTACTGCTTGTTTTCATTGCATACAATATTGTAAAGTGGGAGAACATAAAGACTTTCTTTACAAAGCTTCTCAGAATGGGCGTTTTCTCGCTTATTGCAATCGGAATTACGGCGTTTTTCCTGCTTCCTGCATTCTTCGGTTTGCAGAACACAAACGCCTCGGGCAGTTCGTTCCCGACAGCGTTCAGCATTAACATCGGCAAGACCAACGATTTGCTCGGCGTGCTTACTGCAATTCAGAAGATTCTGTCAAACTTCATCACGTTTATTTCTCCTGCAACAAAAGAGGCAGACGCACTTCCGAATATTGCCTGCGGCACTGTTTCAATTGTGCTCGGCATACTTTTCCTGACCTCAAAGAAAATCAGCCTAAAGGAAAAGGTTGTGGATATGTGCCTTATCTTCTTTATGATTTTAAGCTGCATCATCAGACAGCTTGACTACATCTGGCACGGATTCCACTTTACAAATATGATTCCCTACCGCTTCAGCTATCTTATCAGCTTTGTGCTTGTCGTGATGGCGTTCAGGGCGTTTATGCTGATTGATTTCAGCTCGTGCTGGGATATTCTGCTGGCGGCTCTTGGCTCGGCACTTGTTATTCTGTTTGCAATCGGCACGCAGGAGGCTTATACAATTATCGGAACTGCAATCGTTGCCCTCGTGGTATGCACAATGCTCTTCCTGTATACAAGAAGAATTGTTCCCAAACAGGTGCTTCTGATTGTGCTTGCCGTTGTCGTAATCGGCGAAAGCGGTGCAACGGCGTATATCGGCGTAAAAACCACAACGGTTACGGGTACGTATGACTACCCCAGAGGCGGAGAAACCACCAAGCAACTTATTGATTATATGAACAGCCTTGAGGAGAACACAACAGAATTGTGGCGAGCTGAAACGACCTCAACACAGACTCTTAACGACGGTTCGCTCAACGGCTACAACGGACTTTCAATGTTCAACTCAATGGCTAATGTTGATATGACACGTTTCTTTGAGAACTTCGGTATGATGGGCTGGAAGAGCGGCAACAGATACACCTACGCCGAAGGCTCGCCCGTTACAAATATGTTTATGAATTTAAAATACATTATTTCACGTGACGGAATTTACCGCAACACCTACGATTTGTCCGAGGCTTATACTGTCGGTAATGAAAAGCTGTTAAAGAACGACCACTATATTCCAATGGGATTTATGGTAAATCAGGAGCTTTCGGGCTGGGTTGAGAATGACAACGAGGACCGGTTCAATCCGTTTGACCAACAAAATGATTTCTTCAGGCGTGCAACGGGAATAAGCGAGAACGTATATACACCGCTTGAGGTTGTTTCGCAGGGACATTACGATTACGAAAAATTCCCCGTAACAAAATCATCCTACGGCAACTATTCATTCAGCTGTACCGACGCATCAATCACTCCCCACGTTAAGTGGAACTACGAAGCTCCCGAGGACGGACTTTACTGTATGTACGCCAAAATTTCGGGCGGCGACAATGTTACGGTAATGCAGAACGACACTGCGCAAAGCTCTACTTACGGAATGTCACGTCCGTATATTGCAAGCATAGGCTACTTCAACAAGGGTGATAAGATTTCGGTTTATGCTCAGCTTGAGCAGGGTCAGTCAGGTTCGGCTCAGGTTTATGTAAACCTTCTCAATCAGGACGTTTTTGAGCAGGGCTACGAAAAAATCAGCAAGGACGTTATGACCACCACAAACCTTACAGGAAGCTCAATGGAAGGCACAATTAACGTAAGCGAGGACGGCTTGTTCTATACTTCGGTTCCCTATGAGGAGGGCTGGAAAGCCGTAGTTGACGGCAAAGAGGTTGAAATTACCCCTGTAGGCGGCTCGCTTGTGGCATTCCCTCTTTCAAAGGGAAGTCACGAAATCAAGCTGTACTATTATCCCAAGGGATTCTGGCCGGGCTTTGCGGTTACGGTAATATGTGTAGTGACATTTGCAGGACTTTGCGCCTATACCTATGTTATTAAAAAGCGCAAAAATAAAGCCACTGCAAAAAAATAGGAGATAATCGGTAAACCATAATTTAGCCAAGTGCCTCGGCACGCAAATCGATGCACTCGACAAATTATCGTTTAAAACAACAACCGCACCCGGTGTTTCGGGTGCGGTTGCTTTGTATATGTATTTGCTTTATGAATTTACAATTGCACGCTGGAGCTCTGAAACGTCCGAAACGTTTATAATTCCGTTTCCGTCAAAGTCTGCAAGTGCTTTCTGCTCGTCGGTAAATTTAATAAGCTCAACGTTGTACTTCAGAATATCGGTTGCGTCGGTTACGTTGACAACGCCGTCAAGGTTTACGTCGCCGAGCTGATACTGACTGCCCGTACCGACAAATTCAATTGAATTCTCCTCGGCATAGGTCTGAGCCGCACTTCCGTTTTCGCCGTAGATTACAATGTCGTTGTAATGTCTGATAAGCGGATAGTCAAACAGGTCCATAACAAAATTATTGTCCTGACTTGCCTCAAAAATCTGCTGTTTTGAAGCTCCTTTGATAATCAGAGTTTCCGTACTGTCAAAATTGAAAATCTCATATTCGCAGTCTGCAAAATATGTATCGGCATATTCGGTGAAGTTGCTTGTCAGATGTTCTTCGCTGAAGTCTTCCACGAAAATATCTGTCAGATAGTCGTCATCCTCAAAGTAAAGAGCTTTGTAGAGGTCATAGCAGATTCCGTCTGCACCGTAGAAGTGAATAGTACCAACAGCATCGTTCTCTGAAACGGCTTTTATTTCGTTAAATGTTGCGTTAACACGCATAGCGTAGGAATCATAATCAATTGTATAGTCGGTTCTTCCGCCAAAGTAGCTGTTGCTTAACTCCTCGCAAAGAGAATCAAGCTCATCATCGGTATCGGCATCGACGACTTCAAATTCAACGTACATTTCTGTATCATTACCTGCATATTCGGCAAAGTCATATATTTCTTCAGAAATGTATGAATCTCTTTCGTATAACAAATCTATACAGATGTAGTCAACGTCCTGCATTGAGTAAATCTGAGCCTTTGTGAGCGTAGCGTAAGCTACTCCCATATCTGCGTCATATTCATAGTCTGCACATTCCGACAAATATTCAGCCTGTAATGCATCACTCAGTGCCTGAGCGTCCTCGCTGTAAAAGTTGATGCGAACGATGAAAGTATCGTCGTCGCCTGCGTCTGCAAGTTTTTGCGTAAGCCTTGAGGCAGATACATTATCGGGAACATCGTGGTTGTCGATGTAATAACCGTTGTTGAAGCAGTAACCGAATGCGTAGTCGCCGATTGAAGTAACGGTACTCGGAATAGTAACAGAATACGGGTGAGTTGTTCCGAGGAGTGCATAGTCAGCAACAGAGGTCACTGTCTTGCCGTGAATCGTTTCGGGAATAACAATCGGCGGCTCTGTGTAATCTTCCTTAAAATAGTAATAGTAGGGAATAAAGGATTGATTAACAAGCGTTAATGTACCGTCGGGATTGTTTCTGTAAACAAGATAATCGTTGCAGAAAATTTCGGGAAGTTCGTAGTCCTCGGGATAGTCAAGCTTCTTTTCTGCCTCATAGGAAACATCGTATGAGTAGTTTTTGTAGGCTGTTGCGTGAAGCTGAATGGAATCGCCGATGTAGTTGTATGCTTCTATTGTAACATACGAGGTTAAGCCGAGTGAAATTTCGGCAAACGAATCAGAGTAAGCGTGTGAATCAATATAATCACTTGAATCCTCATATTCAACGTTGTCCGCAGAAACCGTAAAGGTTTTAGAGGAGCTGTCGGTGTAGTTTACTTTAATCTCAACGCCGTACAGCATTTCTTCAGGACTTTTTGTGTAAATATCGTCGGGTACCGAGGCAATCTCAATTGATGAAATTGACTTTATCAAAGCGGCTGACGTTGAAACAGCAGAAAAGCAGGTAAGCGCAGTCAGCACAGCCAGAAGCACCGATAGAATTTTAAGCTTTTTCATTTTTATTCTCCTTTTTTAATAAATTTTGTTTGTAGCGATATGCATATTGTGCTACGTCTACAAGACAATGATATATTATAGAGCCTTAAATGTCAATATTTTCTTTAATAACAGGAAACAAATTTTACGGTCAAGCCGGATAAACCGTAATTTGTCGAGTGCCTCGACACGCAAAACGAGTGGAAAATCGGATTGGTTTTACCAAAATGACCGATTTTCCACTCGAATCGCCTGCCGGGGCTATCCGGCATTAAAGATTGTTTTCATCGTAAACGGCACGACAGCCGCCTATAAATTTCGGGCGTGTTCTTGCGGCAAGCAGAATTGCACTGCCGATATGGTCAAGCGTGAGCCTTACGGGAACAGCAACCCTTTTCAGGTGCATACCGATAAGCGTTCCGCCGATGTCAAGACCTGCGTCAGCCTTGATTTCTTCAAGTGCAACGGGATTTTTAAAGGTGCGGTAAGCGGTTGTTGCAAACGAGCCGCCTGCCTTCGGCTGGGGGACTACGTTGACGGGCTCACAGAAGGGAACGGCGTCCTTTTCAACAATAATCGCCCTGTTGAGGTGCTCACAGCATTGTGCGGCAAGGAAAATTCCTCTCTCCTGCAAAATGGGATAAATTCCGTCGAAAACTGCCTGTGCAGTTTCAAGGCTTGAATTTTTGCCGATAATGCCGCCCGAAACCTCGCTTGACGAACAGCCGACAACAATAATGTCACCGCTTTTCAGCTTTGCCGTTTCGCACAGCTCAAGTGCCGCCTGCTGAGCCTGATTCTCAATTTCCTTTAATTTGTTATCCATAAAATCATCTCCGTTTTATTTCATATGATTACTTATAAATTCAATCGCCTGCAACAAATCGTCGCAAAGGCAGTCAATCATCGGTATTATTTCCTGAGTCGGCTGTAAATAATCGGGCACCATAACGGTTGTCATTTCTGCTGAGTGTGCCGATTTTATGCCGTTTATGCTGTCCTCAAAGGCAACACATTCCGTCGGCGGAAGCGAAAGCTTTTCAGCCGCCGTTAAGAAAACCTCGGGGTGGGGCTTGCCGTTTTTTACGTCGTCGCCGCATACAAATGCGTCGAAATAGTCATACACGCCTGCCATTCCGATGATTTTGTGAGCCGTCTGCGCCGAGGTTGAGGTAGCAACGGCAATTTTCAAGTTGTTTGATTTAAGAAATTCAAGCAGCTCGACAAGTCCTTTTTTAATCGGAACACCCTCCTCGGAAACACGTTTTAAGAAAATCTCACGGCTTCTCTGTTTGAGCGGCTGATAGCAAAAACGCTCACCGTATAGGCTGTTGTAGTAGCTTTCAGCCATATCGGTACGCAGACCGATAGTGTTCTTGAAAATTTCAAGGTTATATTCAAATCCGAGCTCGTCCATCATCATCTGCCACGTTTCGTAAACAAGGCGTTCGCTGTCGAACATCAGACCGTCCATATCAAAAACTGCGCCTTTTATCATAATGAGCCTCCTTTGAGGGCATAAAATATAAGCTAAATTATGGTTTATAAAATAATCATTTACCGAGTATTATACCACATACAAGCGTAAAATACAATGTTTTGAAAACTGCCTTGAAAAGTGAAAACGGACGTATCAAGGGGGATACGTCCGTTTTCGTCGAGGGGATAAATAAGAAAAAATTATCGAGGTTTTATCTGTTTAAAAGCTTTTTCTTGTACTGCGCAGGCGTGCAGTTATAAACCTTTTTGCACTGCGTAATAAAGGATTTTACGTTTGCAAAGCCGTTTTCGATTGCGGCGGCTGAAACGGTGGAGTTCTTCGTCAGCATATCCTGAATTGCGTTTTCAAGGCGGAGATTTGCAAGATACTCCGAAAAGCTTACCTGAGTAACATTCTTGAAATACTTTGAAAAATACGACGGTGAAAGATTTACCACCGACGAAATTTCGTCAAGCGGAATTTCACGCTTGAAGTTTTCGTTTATGTACGCAATTGCAGTTTTTGCATAAGAGAAGTCACGCTTCGGGATAATTACCGAGTTGGAAGCACGTCTGAAGCAAATGCAATATTTCATAAGCAAATAATAAATTTTATTTACATATGATATATGAAGCAATGAAGCATAATCGTCATTTTCCACATCAACAGAGGCGATTTTTTGTAAAATATCAACAATCGCAGGCTTTGCCTCCGGTCTGTTGTTCACGTCAAAGACAACGCTGTCAATCGGCTTGCAGAACATACGCATATACTCAAAGGAGAGCTGTACGCAAACAAGCTTGACTCTTGTTCCCGTTACGGGACGAACAAGATGCACGTCCTCGCTGTTGAAGAAAATGAAGTCGCCCTCAGTAACAATCTGTGTTTCACCGTTCTGCGGGCATTCAGCCTGTCCTGATACAACGTAGATTATCTCAGGTTCACGGTGCCAGTGGAGCTCCGTTTTGTGAGTTTCGGACGACAAATCAAGGTACATTATTTTTGCGGGAAGGTTTTTGTCATAATTTATTATTTCGTACTTGTAATTCATACAAAGTTCCCCCTGATTAGATGTTGAAAAAATTGTAGATATGTTGTATATTAATATAAGTATAAACATTAAATCGCTTTTAATCTATGTAAAATTGTTTGATTATTATGGACATTTGTTGTATGGAGGGTTTATGAGGACAAATTTGGACTATAATGCGATAAACTGCATTTGTCTTGCAAACGGAAAACGGGAACAGAATCTTGAAAACGAACAGCGTCAGATTATCCGTGACACCTATACTCTGTACTATATCACAAGCGGCAGGGGAATGGTCACGATTGACGGAATCGGCTTTCTGGTAAGCGCAGGTCAGTCGTTTCTGACGTTTCCTTTTTCAAACGTTTGCCTTGAAGCTGACAGCGATTTCCCTTGGGAGTACCGCTGGGTTGAATTTCGGGGACTCGAGGCGGCGTGGCTTGTCAGCCGGACCTCTTTTGGCAAAAAGCATCCTGTTGTCGAAAAGATACCGATTCTTAATTTTGATTTCCTGTTCGATATTGAGGACTGCGGCTCAGATTCAACCTTTGCGCAGTGCAGGGCAGGCGGAAAGCTTATTATTCTGCTCTCATATTACGTTGAGTATTTTCCCTGCAAGGACAGCGAAAACGCAAACTACGCTATTCTTGCACGCAATTATATTGAAAAGAATTACCGCAATCCCGAGTTTAACGTGCAGTCGGTTGCAAATCACGTAAAGATTGACAGAACGTATCTTTACCGTCTGTTCAAGGCTGAAACGGGAATGTCGGTGATTGACTACATAAACAACTGCCGCATTTCTAAAGCAGAGGTTCTGCTGATTGACGAGGGTATTTCAATTAAGGACGTTGCCTATTCGGTAGGCTTTACCGACCAGATGTATTTTTCAAAGGTTTTTAAAAAGCTCAGAGGACAAACACCCACCGAGTTCCGCAGAAAAAACAACGGAAGGTATATGTAGAAGTGTAGAGTTTGGAGTGTGGAGTTAATGGTCGCTACGCTCCGAATTTATAATAATGCGTGTTGTATGGAAAGATTTGTTTTCCTCGGGTTGGTTGATATATCGGAAAAGTTTAGGGGCGTGTAGGAACCCGTCCCCTACAAAATTAAATTTAAACGTTCCTCTATATACGTAGGGGACGGCATCCCTGACGTCCCTATGTATAAATTGTGAAACAATTTATAC
>JBJEOX010000404.1:0-4945 GCA_051880935.1 Ruminococcus sp. | reverse complement strand
TCGATATGCTTTGTTAATTCAATCTGACGTTTGGGAGCAAGACTGTTTTCCGGTTCGTTAAGCAGATACAGTGCGTTTTCGTTTATCTTTTCAATAAAAAATTTAAACGCACTCTCACCGTTTGAATATTCTCTTACATTATCCATAAGCTCGCTTTTTACATACTTCGACTGTGACTTTGACCTTGATTTGTTTACCTTTTTCAGCTTTTCAAGGTCAGACATAGTTCTGAATTTAAAGTCGGAATACTTATTCTCCGTATATTCCTCAAACAATTCTTCACGCTTTGAATCTATGCCGTTGTTCAGCGTGCGGATATCAAGAATATAATCAAACACATCATCACTGGTAATAATTCTGCTTTTATCAGGGGTTTTTCCGGAGGTTACTGCATTGCAATTTTTAATGTAGTCGCCGAAAAAACTTGATTTATTGAATACGGCATTGCGTTTCAATTCGAGAGTTTCGGCAATTATGTTCAGCAAAGTTGATTTTCCCGTTCCGTTTCCGCCGTAGAAAATTGTTACAGGCTCAAAAGTAATTTCCTCAAGCTGCAATTTCGGAAAAATGCAGTACGGATATACCGTGTTAAAACAGGTTCTTCTTTCATTGTAGAAACGGTCGTTTTCCCTTTCGGCAGTTTGCAGATAAAATTCTCTTAAATATGTCATAATTCTCCTTGTGTGTTGCGAAAGTCTGTATTATTCTCTGATTGTGTAATCACGATAAAGATTGGTTATCCGTTATTTTCTGAATATATTGTATCATACATTAAGTGAAATTAAAAGATATTCAATTAAATAAAACAAGTAAAATATTTGTACAAAATTCGTAAATATTTGTTGTCGAAAAATTTGATTTTATACATAATGTCATTTTCTGACTATTCAATGGGTAAGAATCGGATATTAATTTATACAGCCCGGCGTTATAATTAAATTGAGCCTTTTATTAATACTAACAGGAGGGATATCTTATGAAACACAAATCCATAAAGTCAATAAGCTTTATTCTTGCACTTTTACTTGTGATTCTCCAGTGCGGAGTTCTCTCGGTAAGTGCTGCAAGCTCATCAAAAGGCAAAACTGTTTACTTTAAACTTCCCGACGAATGGAAGGGCAGAGTAGACGCAAACACAGGTGAGGAAATTCTCCCTGCCGCTTATGTTGCAGGAGGTACCGACGGTCAGCATGTTCCGTGGGTAGGCGAGCATATGACTCTCGTAGACGAGGCAAACGACATATGGTCATACACAATTCCCGGCGACCAGACGTTAATTAACTTTAACACAGGTCAGCAGAGGGACTGGCAGACAGTTGACCTTGCAATTCCGGGCGGCGATATGATTTTCCTGATTGACAAAGATCCGGGCACAAAAACAGCAACAGGTCATTGGGAACCGTATAATACCGATGAGCCGAGAGTTGCAATCAGCACAGGTGTTTTCCAGTTTGTAGGCGAGGTTACAATCAACCTCTATTGCTATAACTGCGACAACGCTTATTACACCGTTGACGGCGGCGAGAATGTTCCGTTTGAGAACGGACAGGCTGTAACAATCGGCGGCGATACTGCTCCGTTATCATCAACAAATATCACTCTTACTGCTGTTAAGGGTGAGTCCTCATATTCATATGAATACACCTTTAACAAGAACAATTCACGCACGGTATACGCAAAGAACAGCGCAGGCTGGGATGATGTATACGTTCACTACTGGGGCGGCGAGGCAACCTCTGTTTGGCCCGGAGTCAAGATGAAGCGTTACGCAGATTCTGAGGACGTTTACTATTGCGAAATTCCGTCAAAGTCAACTAACTACAAATTCAACAACGGCGGCAAGGAAGGTACATCTGCAAGCGAGCAGACGGTAAACCTTGCAACTCAGGACATTGTTGAGGGCGTTTCAGAGGTATACGTAATCAATACTCTTGTTGAGGGCGAAAGCGCAAATTCGGGCGAATATGTAACTCTTGACAGAGCTCTGTCAGACGAGCCTGTTGAGGGTATGCCGATTATTTCGGTTGAAAACTGCGCTCCTGCTCTCGGCGAAGAATTTGCACTCAACGTAAATCTTCAGAATGTTCCGCAGTTAAGCGGTTACGTTGTAAATCTTGCATTTGACAAGAACGTAATTGCTCCCGTAAACGATAGCACAGTCATTTCTTCAACACTCGGCGCCGTTATTGCAAATGTAAAATCAAACGCCGAGCTTACCCTGGTATGCTCAGGTGCAGACGCTGTTGATTATACAGAAAAATCACTGCTTGTTTCAGTTCCGTTCAAGGTTACGGCAACCGAAACCAAGCAGATTAAGGTGGCTGTTAAGGTTGCCGATATGTTCGCAGACGAAAATACAGAGGTGTCGTTCCCGTCATCAAACCTCGTCGCAGGCAAGATTACAGTCGGCGTTGACAAGTCTGTTTTAAAGGAAAAGCTTGACTACATAAACGGCCTTGACGAAAGCAAGTTTACAGCAGTTACATATCAGAATGCTGTAACAGCCGCTAAGAATGCACAGGCTGTTTACGAGTCGGTAACTTCAACACAGGACGTTGTTGACGCACAGGTTGAGCTTTTAGCACAGGCAATTGACGCACTTGTTGAAACACAGGGCGACGGCAATTACTTCTACTTCAAAAACACCACAGGCTGGGACGAAGTTTACGCTTATTGGTGGGGCAGTGCCGAGGCTTGCCCTGCATTCCCCGGAATTAAGGCAACACCCGTTGCAGGCAGAGAAGGCTACTTCTGCGTAGAGCTTCCCGAGGACGCAACAGGTCTTAACTTCAACAGCGGTAAGGCAGGAAGCGAAGGCGGTCAGCAGACCGACAGCATTACAGGCGACAAGCTTACAATCGGCAATATCTTTATTCCCGACCCCGACGATTACTATGAAAAGAACGGCGGCTTACGCTTCAGAGGTGTATCTGAAAAATACGTTCCCAATATCTTCTATTTCAGAAACACTGTTGGCTGGGAAACAGTATATGCATACTGGTGGGGCGGCACGGTTGCTTGTCCTGCATTCCCCGGAATACCCGCAACAAAGGTTGAGGGTACAACAAACCTCTATTCCGTTCAGCTTCCCGAGGACGCAACAGGTCTTAACTTCAACAGCGGCAAGGCAGGAAACGAGGGCGGTCAGCAGACCGACAGCATTACAGGCGAAAAGCTCACCTTAGGTAATGTGTTTATCCCCGACCCCGATGATTACTACGAAAAGAACGGCGGCTTACGTTTCAGAGGTGTATCCGAGAAATATGTTCCCAACACAATCTACTTTAAGAATGTTATGAACTGGGATGAAGTTTATGCATACTGGTGGGGCAGCACAACAAGCGAATGTCTCCCGTTCCCCGGAATCAAGCCCGGAAAGCTTGCAGGAACAGACGACATTTACTATGTAACCTTCCCCGAGGACGCAACAGGTTTTAACTTCAGCAACGGCAAGCCCGGCAGCGACGGCGGCGAACAGACCTCAAGCATCAGCACATTCGAGCGTGGCAAGATTCTGATTATCGACCCCGACAGTGCA
Source organism: Ruminococcus sp. (assembly GCA_051880935.1). Taxonomy (GTDB): domain Bacteria; phylum Bacillota; class Clostridia; order Oscillospirales; family Acutalibacteraceae; genus Ruminococcoides. The sequence continues at coordinate 1,407 of JBJEOX010000404.1, read as the reverse complement.
TACGAGAAGAACGGCGGTATAAGATACAACGCATATTATGACATTCTTGAAAAATATACAACAGGTCTTGACGTTCTTATCGGTGACGTAAATATGGACGGCGTTGTAAATGTTACAGACGCAACATTAATTCAGAAAGTTGCTGTTACGGAATTGACTATTGATGATGTTCAGACTTTTGCGGCTGATGTAAACGGCGACGGCGAAGTAAATGTTAATGACGCTTCACTGATTCAGAAGTACTGTGCTGAGCTTGAAACAGAGTCAAAAACGGGAACATATGAAAAATACCTTGCAGCATAAAGAGAGGAGGAGTAAAAATGACCGGATTTAAAAAGATAATTTCAGGTGCGCTGACTCTTGCATTTTCGGCTACCGTAATGTTTTCTTCAATTCCTTCTGCGTTTGCGCTGGAAAATTGGAGCACGATAAGAACTGATTTTTCAAAGGTGATGCTTGCTCCGGGTGCTGATGAATCACAGCTTAATTTTGCCTGGTATTCAACAGAAGATTCCGTGCCTGTCGTTCAGATAGTAAAGGTTGAAGAAGAATTTGCTGACGCAGGCTTATTCAGCGGCACAATTTCAATAGCATACAGAAATGCGGAAACAAACACGCAGTACTTCTCAAATAAGGTAACTGCAACAGGTCTTGAGGCAAACACAGAATATAAGTACAGATATAAAACAGGAGAGGGTGATTGGAGTGAGGAGTACACCTACATCACCCAAAGCACCGACGACGGTTTTGGTTTTATTGCCGTAGGTGATGTTCAGATTGGTGTTGGCAACGGCGGCTCCGAAAACGATACCGCAAGATGGGAAAACACTCTCAATCTTGCAACAGAAATGCTCCCCGACGCAAGCTTTATTATGTCAATGGGTGATCAGGTTGACGGTAATAAGGAAGAGGACCAGTACGCTGGATTTATGTATCCCGAACTTCTCAGAAGTATGCCGATTTCAACGCTTGCAGGTAACCACGACTGCGACGTTCCCAACCTTACATGGCACTTCAACAATCCCAATCAGACAAAGTACGGCGAAACAAATGCCGGCGGCGACTATTACTACTCCTACGGTGATTTGCTTGTAATTGCTCTTAATTCAAATGCTGTTCTTAAATCAACAAAGAGCGACAATGCAATTGCAGTTGAGCACAGAAAATGTATTGAAGAGGCAATTGCCTCCAATCCGTATGCAAAGTGGAGAGTAGTTACATTCCATCAGGATATTTACGGCTATCCCGACCACTACAGCGACCCCGAGGTTACTGAGTGCCGTAATCAGCTTTATCCGATAATTGATGATTATGACATCGATGTTGTTCTCACCGGTCACGGTCACAACTATACCCGTTCCTATCAGATGGAGAACAATGCTACCGTTAAGGCTGAGAGCGTTGTTA
>JBJEOX010000403.1:0-4964 GCA_051880935.1 Ruminococcus sp. | reverse complement strand
ATATTGAAGCCTTGCCGCACATAATATTATTTTTGTTGAGCTTTTTTGATTTTTCAACGCAAAGCTCGGAATAGTCAACTCCGTAAACCTTGCCGTTTCCTATTCTCTGACAAAGCTTCGATACGGTTTTTCCTCCGCCGCAGCCTACGTCAAGAGCATTGTAACTGCGTTTTATTTCAAGGTGAACAAGCGCCCAGTCGGTTAATTCCGAATGTCCTTTGTTCATTGAATTTATCATCATTTTACCCCAGAAGCCTTGTGGGCGTCCTGCGTTTTCAACAAGCTTATGGTATTTCATATTCTCGCTCCTGTTCATTCACTAATTGTTTTATTTGCGTTTTTCTCCGGCAAAATATATTACCTGATTTCATTCACATTTCCGTCGTCAGTTATTTCAAATATTTTTACATCCCCTAACAGATTACCGTGAACACGAACATAATATTCTGCAAGTGTCTCATTTTTTCCAGGATAGATTGATTGTTTTAAACAAAGTATTTTTATAGTTTCACTTGGCAAAAAACCAAAATAGAACACAGCTTCGTCAAGACCCATAAGTTTCGCGCTTGGAACATTTCCGGCATCTGTCCATGTATAACATTTGCACTCTACGACAATCGTTCTGTCTCTGTTTGAAAGATCAAAGTGATGATTTTTGGGTGGTGTTCCAATAGGAATTGCCGGTTCCCATTCAAAGTCCATGTTATATTTTTCTACAAGAATTTTCTGAACTTTTTTCTGAAATGCTCTCCCTATTAGTGGATTTTCAGTATTTTTGTTAGGCATTTAGTCCTCTTTTCTTGAAATTAATACTACGCTTTCAACGTGAGAAGTGCGGCTGAACATATCACAGGGTGTTATTTCTTTTACGGAATAATTGCCCTCGGAAAAATATTTTAAATCCCTTGCAAGCGTTGCAGGGTCGCACGAAACGTAAACTACTCGGCTCGGCGACATTTCAAAAATCGTCTTTACAAGCTCCTCGCCGCAACCCTTTCTGGGTGGGTCAAGAATTATTACGTCAGGCTTTAGACCCTTATTTTTAAGCTCTTCGGCGGCTTTCGGTGCATCTGCGCATATAAAACGTGCATTATTAATACCGTTCATTCTTGCGTTTTCTTCGGCGTCATTTATTGCGTCCTGCACAATCTCAACACCGACAAGCGTTTTGCACTCGTGCGCCATTGTAAGTCCTATTGTACCCGTTCCGCAGTATAAATCAAGGAGAATTTCGTCGGATTTGAGATTTGCATACTCCTTTGCTTTGTAGTAAAGCTTTTCTGCCTGTTTTCGGTTGACCTGCCAGAATGAAAACGGAGAAATTTTAAATTTCAGTCCGCACAAATCGTCGGTAATATAATCTTTTCCATAAGCAGTTCTGTTCTTTGAGCCGAGAATTACGTTTGTGTCCTCACGATTCGAGTTAATTATTACGCTTGTTAGATTCGGCAGACTTTCACGGAGCATTTTTACAAGCAAATCCTCCTGCTTTAAGCCGTTGCCGTTTACAACATAGCAAACCATAAGCTCGTTTGTGACCTCGCCTATTCTGATGTATAGGTGTCGAAGTCTGCCCTTGCCTGTTTTTTCGTTGTAAATATCGTTATTTGTCTGCGCAATAAATTTTCGTGTGACTTCAATTACCTTTGAAAAAATCTCAGGCTGTAAAACACAGTCGTTGCAATCGACTATTCTGTGGCTGTGAAATGCATAAAAGCCGATTTGCACCTCGCCGTTTTTGTCAAGTCCAATCGGGAGCTGTGCCTTGTTGCGGTAACGAAGTGTGTTGTCGCAGGCGATAATAGGGGCAAAATCTGCATCTTTGATTGCGCCTATTCGAGTTACGGCATCAACTACCTTTTGCTGTTTGATTCTGCACTCTTCCTCATAGCTTATGTGCCGCCACACACAACCGCCGCACTTTGAAAAATTATCGCAGTCAGGGTCTGTGCGTGACGGTGAGGGCGTTATAATTTTCTCTATTTTTCCGAACGCATAGGTCTTTTTTGTCTTTAAAATGCGCACCTCAAGCTCGTCGCCTATTGCGGAAAGAGGAACAAAAACAGGTATTCCGTCCTGCGTTCTGCCTACTCCGCTGCCCTCTGCCGAGGCTGAGGTTATTGTAAGATTTATAATGTCATTTTTCTTTAAAAACATAATAATTACCACCGTATAGTTATGTTTATATTCTATCATTATTGTTTTAATTTGGCAACAGGCTGAAAATTTAATTTTGTCCGTAAAATATACTATAATTTCTTATAAATTTTATTTTAGGTATTTATTTTTTTGCTTTTTAGCCTTATAATAATAAAGATACATATTATTCTGATTAAAAAGGACGGTCTGTTGTTTTGAATTACGATAAGCTTATGGATAAAATAAAAAGAATACATTTCATCGGAATCGGCGGAAGCGGAATGTGTCCGCTGGCTGAGATTCTGCGCAGTGAAGGCTTTGAGCTTTCAGGCTCGGATATGAACGAGGGCGAAACGCTTGACAGAATCAAAAGCTACGGTATACCCGTTTACATGGGGCACAAGGCTGAAAACATTAACGGTGCCGAGCTTGTTGTGTACTCCGCCGCAATCAAGGAAACAAATCCTGAAAGAATGGCTGCAATGGAGCAGGGGATTCCCTGCATTGAACGCAGTGTTATGCTCGGTATTGTCACAAGAAGATATAAAAGGAGCATCGCTGTTTCGGGTACTCACGGAAAGACCACAACAACTGCTATGCTTTCGCAGATTTTAATCGGCAGCGGCTTTGACCCGTCGGCAATTATCGGCGGCAAGCTTCCGTTTATCGGCGGCAACAGCTATGTAGGTCACAGCGACATAATTGTCTGCGAGGCTTGTGAATACGTTGACACTTTCTTACAGCTTAACCCGTTTATTTCTATTATTTTAAATATTGACGCCGACCACCTCGACTACTTTAAAAATCTTGATAACATAAAAAAATCATTTAACAAGTTTTCAAAGCAGACTACGGGACTTCTTGTAATTAACGGTGACGACGAAAATACGCTTAACGCCGTTAAAGACGTTGAGGTTGAAAAAATCAGCTACGGCTTTGGTGAAAGCTGTGATTACCGAGCAGTAAACGTCAGCGCCGATAAGGGCGTTCACGAGCAGTTTGACTTATACTACAAGGGTGAAAAGCTTTCAAATATCAAGCTTATTGTCCCCGGCAAGCACAACATTTACAATGCTCTTGCTGCGGCGGCTACGGCTCACTATCTCGGTGCAACGCCTAAGGAAATTTCCAAAAATCTGCACAAGTTCGGCGGAGTTCACAGAAGATTTGAAATTCTCGGTACTCCCTGCGGAATTACTGTTGCAGACGACTTTGCACACCACCCGACAGAGCTGACAGCTACGCTCAACGCCGCAATGAATATGGGCTTTAAAAAGGTATGGGCAGTTTTTCAGCCGCATACATTTTCAAGAACCGCTATGCTGCTTGACGACTTTGCAGAGGCTCTTAAAATTCCCGACGTTGCGATTATTTCTGAAATTCTGCCTGTAAGAGAAACCAACACATATAATATTTACTCCACTGACCTCGGTGCAAAGGTTCCGGACTCGGTTTGTCTTGATACGTTTGAGGAAATCACAGACTACGTTTGCAAAAATGCAAAAGAGGGCGATTTGATTCTCACAATGGGCGGCGGCAACGTTTATATGTGCGCAAATATGATTTACAAGCAATTAAAGTTTATTGAGGACGGACAGGAATAAATTACTTTTTTATGTTTATTTGTTTTTAAGAACTATTGTTAAAAATCCTTAACCACTCATGCAGTTAAGGATTAACTTGCAATAGTTCTTTTTTAGTTGATACAGAAAAAACTCCCGACAAAATCGGGAGCTTTTTCTTTTTGGAGAGGTATTTTATGAAAAACAACATTACCAGCCAAACATCTGTGACCAAATATCATCAGAGCTATCGTTAGCGGGTGTTGTTGATGACTGTTTCTGCGCATTTCCGCTGGGAACGTACTCTGCAAGCGTAAGCGTTAAGTCTGCTGTTGTGCCGTTACGGTAAACGGTGAACTTGACTTTATCGCCTACTTTTGAATTTTCAAGCGCCTTTTCAACATCTGATGATGTGCTTACGCTTGTTCCGTTAACCTTGGTGATGAGGTCGCCTGTGTGGAAACCTGCTTCCTCAGCATTTGAGCCGCGTGTCACCGACAGCACATAGCAGCCTGTCTGATTTACACCGTAGTAGAATGCAGTATCCTTTGAAGTGATATCGGTAAGCTGCATACCGATGTCTATTTTTCCTGTTACGTAACCATATGATTTGAGGTCATCTATAATATCAAGCACGTTGTTAATCGGGATTGCAAATGCAATGCCTTCGACCTCGGTTGCGCTGTCCTTTGCGTTGACAATGCCTACAAGCTCGCCGTTTGCATTGAAGAGTCCGCCGCCTGAGTTACCGGGGCTTATCTGAGCGTTGGTCTGAAGCAAGGTCATATTCTCGCCTTCAATTGTAACATCTCTTGCGAGTGCGCTGATAATACCGTCGGTTACTGTGCCGCCAAGCTCACCGAGCGGATTGCCGATTGCTACTACATAATCGCCGACTGCAAGATTTGAGCTGTCGCCAAAGGTTGCAGGTGTGAGCCCTTTTGCATCCACTTTCAGAAGTGCTATATCGTTTTCGGAATCACTTCCGATTACTGCGGCTGTATAACTTGTAGTTCCGTCACGAAGCGTAACAGTTACGCTGTTTGCACCATCAATTACGTGGTAATTTGTGATAATATATCCATCCTCGGAAATTATAACACCTGAGCCTGCACCTTTTACAACATACTGCTGTGCAAAGCTGCCGGTCTTAACTCCCTCGGTTGCAATTTCCACAACGCTGTCAGCTGTTTTCTTTACGATATCCGAAGTTGTGTTTGTGGCTGTATTTCCGGAGCTGGAAGTATTGCTTGCTGCCACCTT
>JBJEOX010000402.1:0-5023 GCA_051880935.1 Ruminococcus sp. | reverse complement strand
TTCCCAGACGTCCCTATGTATAAATTGTGAAACAATTTATACATTATGGCGAACAAAGTTCGCCGCTACAAGCATTAATTTCACACTCTATATTATATAGTTATCTGCACCTTTATTTATAATATCGGCAATCGTGATTTTATCAACCACGCCGCAGATAGCCTTGTAAAGCTCCTCCCAGACAAACAGCGTACTGCAATTTTCTCTGCGCTCACAGGTGTTCATATCACCGTCAAGGCACGAAACAGGCGCAAGACTGCCCTCGGTAAGACGTAAAATCATTCCTACTGTATAATGCTCGGGCTTGTGCGTAAGGCGATAGCCGCCGTTTGAGCCACGTGTGCTGATGACATAACCTGCCCTTGTAAGCACGGTTATAATCTGTTCAAGGTATTTCAGCGACAAATTCTGACGTCTTGCAATGTCCTTGAGAGATATATTTTCGCCGTTATCGTTCTGCGCTAAATCTACCATAAGTCTGACTGCGTAGCGACCTTTTGTTGAAATTTTCAAGTCATCACCTTAATTCATATATAAATACTATGATTTAAGAATATCACAATATTCACGCCTTGTCAATTATGCGTAGCCGAAAATAAAAAATAAAGTCGGAATAGTAAACACAGAGCAAATCTGCGACACAAGCGCCATACTTGCACCTGTTTCGGGATTTTCGCCGTAGGCAGACGGCATAATAACAGTATTTAAGCCGAGCGGCATTGCGTGGGCACATAGCGTTGCAATTATTATTTCCTGCGGAGTGTTCAACAGCTTTAAAACAGTGACAACAACGGCAGGCAGCGCAACAAGCCTTATCCCTGCAACAACATAGGTCTGCCAATGCCTGAACAGCTCGGGCAGTCTGTAGCCGCCGATTACAAATCCCGTCAGAATCATAGCAATCGGTGACATACAGCCTGCCGCAGATGAAATTACCGAGGTGACAAGCTTGAATTTCGGAAGATTGAGCAAGCCGAGAGCCGCACCGATAAACAGCGAAACAAAAATCGGATTAAGAAATGTTTTAAATGAAAACACCCTGCCGCTGTTCGGAACAAGCCAAGCAATTCCGATTGAGTAGGTAAACATATTCAGCGGAAGCGTGAACATAAGATAGTCGAAAAGCTCGATGCTGTCTGCTCCGTAAATTCCCGAAACCATTGCAGTACCGACAAAGCCGAAGTTTGAAACTGCGATTGAGTACCTGTATATTTTCTGAAGATACGGCGTTTTGCCGAGAAAACGGCTTACTATGAAAGCAACAAGAATACAAAATGCAAGAATCACTGCGCTGTAGGCAATAAACACCCACTTACGGGTGATATTTTCTATCGTGCAGTTTGTTCTGAATGTATTGATTACAACAGCGGGCATTAAAATTCTGTTTTCAAGCCTTGAGAATACAGTCGACGCTTCCCTCGGGAGTAAATTGAGCCTGCAAAGGATAAATCCGATAAGAATAAAAGAAAACAGAACGGCAATCTGAAAAATCACCGACGTGAATATGTTCATTGTACCGCCTCCGAAAATTTTTTATATGTATCAGCAGTCAGACATATTATTTGCAGAAAATTTCCGATTATCACGTCGGCAAGTTATCAAAACAAAAAGGACGCCCGTAATTGAGCGCCTTGTCTTTACACGTATTTAATTTTCCGGAAGGCTGTCAATAAAATTCTGCCAGTCCTCGTCCGTTGCATTGCATTTTATTGCCTTTCTCAGAGCCTCGTGTACAATTTTGTTGCTGTTAATGTATTCAAGCAAATCCTCAGCCAATGACAGGGATTTTTTCGACTTTGCCGCCAAATCAAGCATAAACACCTTTTCTTCTTCACTGAGCATAAGCACATCTGCAATTTTCATCAGAACAGGATATGTCGGTGCGGCACGTTTTCCCTTTTCCATACTGGAAATATATACGGCAGAAACACCAATCATATTTGCAAGTCCGCGAAGTGAAATATGCTTTTGTGTTCTTTTTTTGTAAATGAACGAGCCGAATGTCTTTTCCATATATTTTTATCACCCGTAATTAATTTTATTAATAAATTTATTCGCAGGGGGTATTTTTTGATAAATAAAACATAATTTTTCTATTTACATAGTATTTTACCTTAGAACAAAAACAAATAAATTTAGTCAATAATATTGTTTTTCGTTGCTTTTTGTTGCTTTTTGTCGAAAAATGTGATATTATATACTCAGCACAAAATATCATTGCATAATCAATATTAACGAGGTTGTTATGGATAATAAATTATCAATACTGCTTGTTGAAGATGACCAATACGCCTGCAAACAAATTATTAATCTTGCCGATAATTCCGACGATTTAGTTCTTGTCGGAGTGACAAACAACGCCTTTAAAGCACTTGACTATATCCGTGACACCCTGCCTGACGTTGTTATTCTTGATTTGGAGCTTCATCAGGGCAGCGGCAGCGGACTGAATGTTTTAAGCGGAATCAAGGATATGTCGCTTTGCAGAGTGCCGTATATTCTGATAACCACCAACAATTCAAGTGCTGTAACCTACGAAACTGCAAGACAGCTTGGTGCAGACTACATTATGTCAAAGCATCAGGAGGGATACAGTGAAAAGTCGGTAATTGATTTCTTGCGAATGCTCGCTCCCGTTATCAAGAGCAGAAAACAGACTTACAAAGATGATTCAGAAGAAGTTGAATCACCTGTATACTATCAGAAGAGAATCACACGTCGCATTATTACAGAGCTTAATCTCATCGGTGTAAATCAGAAATCAGTCGGATATAAATACCTGACTGACGCAATTCTGATTACAATAAATGAGCCTACGCAGAACCTTTGCAGTATTATTGCCAAAAAGTACGGCAAAACCGAGTGCAGCGTTGAACGTGCAATGCAGAACGCTATAAATCGTGCGTGGGCAACGTCGAGCATTGACGATTTACTTACAAACTACACAGCAAAAATCAGCTCGTCAAAAGGAGTTCCGACGCTTACGGAATTTATATTTTACTACGCAAACAAGATTAAAAATGAGTATTAGCGCAACGTAACGCCGCATACAACTTGAAAATATAGACAGGATTGAACGGACAAACGGTTACTGACAATTCAGCCGCAATTTTCTGTAACGCAAAAAGAAAGCCGCATTAAAAATGCGACCTGCTTTTTGAAATCAAAGACCTATCAAAGGCGGAATAACGAAAGAAACCAATGCCAGAATTCAGCCATAAGGAATGCCTCCTTTTCTGATTTTTATATAAAAATTTTACAAAAAGGAGGTATTCTATTAAATTTTTTTATATTGTCAGTTTCACGTTACAATTTGTAGATTTTAGGAGGAACAAATGATTAGTATTGTATTAAAATATTTTTTCATTATCCTTTGCAGTATCTGCATTTTTTCAAAACTGCAAAATTTTTCTTTCAGTAAATCTCAAAAAATAATTACGCTTTTCCTTTCAACTTCCGTTTCTTTTATCCTGTATTTCACAAGAAAAAATTTTCACTTTCTCACTTTGATTTTAATCGTTTTATTCCTCACAGCGCTTTTTTATAAAATCTTTAAAGAACCGCTGAACAGCACGCTTACTTTCACTACAATTTCCTTTGGAATCAGCTACATCAGCTACCTTATTTCAAGTTTTATCGTTGCGCCGATAAGTTATCTGCTGTTCAGCAATTTTAATGAATCGGCATTGAATTTTGTAACTATTCTCTTGATTGGTATTTGTCAAACTACACTATGTTGCTTATTGTTTAAAATTAAAAGGCTCAAAAAAGGAATAGCAAGCTACAAATCAAAGCTGACAACTGATTACGGAGTATTAATCAGCCTTTCACTTTTGTTTTTCGCTTCTCTTGCCAATTTTGATAATAATTCCGATATATCAGGTACATTAATCATTTTCTGCGTGCTGATTATCGGTCTGCTGTTGCTGTTCTGGTGGCAAAAGCACATAACAAACATTTATCTTGAAAAGGTTTACAAGCGAAACATAGAAATACTTGAAAATTCGCTTGCGGAGCAACAGGAAATTAACGACAAGCTACAGCAAAACAACGAGGAATTATCCGGCATTATCCACCGTGACAACAAGCTGATTCCTGCAATGGTGTCGGCGGTTGAGGAAATCTTAGCCTGCAAATCTCCCGACGAGCAAAAGGAAAGGTCACAAGCCCTGCTTTCTCAGCTTAAGGCTATGTCGTCTGAGAGAAGCTCAATTTTAAGCGATTACGAAAACCTGCACAAAACTCTCGTACCGACCGGAATTCTATCAATAGACGCAAGCCTAAAATACCTTATGAAAAGGGCTAATAAAGACGGCATATTGTTTGATTTGTCCGTCACCTGCGATATAAGCGAGCCTGTAAAAGCTTTGATTAGCGAAAATGATTTGAACACCCTGATTCTTGACCTCGGTGAAAATGCTCTTATTGCAGTCCGTGAAGCAAAAACAAAAAATGTTCTGGTTGTTCTCGGCACTGAAAACGACAGCTTTTCTGTAAGCATTTACGACAGCGGTCTGCCGTTCGAAAAGAAGGTTATTGAAAATCTCGGCAAAAGGAGAATTACCACCCACAAGAAAACAGGCGGCAGCGGAATCGGACTAATGACTACCGCCCGACTGCTGAGGAAATGCAGCTCAAGCCTTGTCATTGACGAAAATATTGACAGCGAAAGCTTTTCCAAAAAAGTATCGGTGATTTTTGACGGGGCAAGTCAGTGCCGGATTGTTACCCCGACCAATAAAATTGTTCGTCCTCTGTAAGAATTTTACCTTGAAAGCCTACTAAATATATGTTATTATAGAGTTAACAATCAAAGGCGGTTGACAGTATGAAAATTTCAACAAAAGGCAGATATGCTCTGCGTATGCTCATTGACCTTGCACAGCACCAAAATGACGGATATATTGCGCTCAAGGATATTGCGGCACGTCAGAATATTTCAAAAAAGTATCTTGAACAGATTGTGCCGATTCTCAACAAGTCTGATATTCTCAACACAAACAGAGGCTATCAGGGCGGTTAC
>JBJEOX010000401.1:0-25738 GCA_051880935.1 Ruminococcus sp. | reverse complement strand
TGTTGAGAAAATCTGGCTCTTCTTTGTAGGAATTGTTGTGTTTCTATCGATAATCTTTGTCATTACGCCGCCCATTGTTTCAACGCCGAGCGAAAGGGGAGTAACGTCGAGGAGGAGAAGTCCGTCAACCTCGCCGCCGAGTACGCCTGCCTGAATAGCAGCACCGATTGCAACACATTCGTCGGGGTTGATGCCCTTGAACGGCTCTTTGCCGATAAGCTTCTTAACTGCTTCCTGAACAGCGGGGATTCTTGAAGAACCGCCTACCATAAGAACCTTGTCAATCTGACCAATCTGAAGTCCCGAGTCGGAGAGTGCCGAGCGTACGGGACCCATTGTAGCCTCTACGAGGTCGGAAGTGAGCTCGTCAAACTTTGCTCTTGTGAGTGTTAAGTCAAGGTGCTTGGGACCTGTCTGGTCTGCTGTGATAAAGGGCAGGTTGATTGAAGAGGTTGTAACGCCCGAAAGCTCGATTTTAGCCTTCTCTGCTGCTTCCTTTAATCTCTGCATAGCCATTTTATCAGATGAAAGGTCAATGCCTGTTTCTGTCTTGAAGGATGATACCATCCAGTCGATGATTCTCTGGTCGAAGTCGTCGCCGCCGAGACGGTTGTTACCTGCTGTTGCAAGAACCTCCTGAACGCCGTCGCCCATTTCGATGATTGATACGTCGAATGTGCCGCCGCCGAGGTCGTATACCATAACCTTCTGGTCGTTTTCCTTGTCAACACCGTAGGAAAGTGCTGCGGCTGTAGGCTCGTTGATGATTCTCTTTACGTCAAGACCTGCGATTTTGCCTGCGTCCTTTGTAGCCTGACGCTGTGCGTCTGTGAAGTATGCAGGAACTGTGATAACAGCCTGTGAAACCGGTTCGCCGAGGTAAGCCTCTGCGTCAGCCTTGAGCTTCTGAAGAATCATAGCCGAAATTTCCTGAGGTGTGTAGTTCTTGCCGTCGATTGATACCTTGTGTGAAGTACCCATTTCTCTTTTGATTGAAGATACTGTTCTTTCGGGGTTTGTGATTGCCTGACGTTTTGCAACCTGACCTACCATTCTTTCGCCGTCCTTTGAAAATGCAACTACGGACGGAGTTGTTCTTGCGCCCTCTGCGTTTGCGATTACAATGGGCTCGCCGCCTTCGATTACTGCTACGCAGGAGTTTGTTGTACCTAAATCTATACCTATTGTCTTTGCCATAATGAATTCCTCCGGTAAAATTATGATTTGTATTTTTATTTGAATTTATTGTTTTATTTAAAAATTATTAATTCCGAATTAACAATTCGCTACCTGTACCATTGCGTGGCGGATTATTTTGTCGCCGATTTTGTAGCCCGTCTGGAACACCTGAGCGATTGTGTTCTCGCCGAGCTCCTCGCTTTCAACCTTTGAGATTGCGTTGTGAAGATTCGGGTCAAATTCATCGCCGATTTTTCCGAACGACTCAATTCTGAGCTTTTCAAAGGACTTGTCAAGCTGATTTGAAATAAGCTCAATTCCCTTGACTATTTCGGGGTCTGCGTTTGCAAGATTTTCAAGCGCCATTCTCACGCTGTCGGCAACGGGAAGAAGCTCCGTCACTGCCTTTGCAGTTGCGTCATCGTAAAGCGAAAGCTTTTCGTTTGCGGTGCGCTTGCGGTAGTTGTCGTACTCTGCGGCAAGGCGCATATATTTGTCCTTTTGCGCCGCAAGCTCTTCTTCAAGCTTTTTAACTTTTTCGTCGTCTTTTTTACTCTTTTTGCCTTTTGTTTCCTCAACCTTTTCGGCTTCGGCTTTATTTTCAGCCTCGGCTGTGTTTTCCTTATCGGTTTTGGTTTCCTTTACTTCTTCGGCATTTTCGCACTTTTTCTTTGCCATTTTTATCCTCCTTTAAAGGACTTTTATTTTAGTTTGGAGTGTGGAGTTTTAGTTAAAAATACAAAATTTGCGTGTCGAGGCACTCGACCGGCAACGCCGCATATAAATAAATTCGGGCAATAAACTTTTGAATTACCGAAACCTTCCGCTCGACCGAAATTCCACACTCCAAACTCCACACTAATCAAAATTCATTTACATTATGTCTGTGAGCTCGCCAATCAATCTGCCGACCGTATCGGCAACGCTCTCGAGAATTGAAATTACTCTGCCGTAATCCATTCTCACGGGTCCTACAACCGCAAGCACACCTGACGGCTTTCCGTCAACGGTGTATCTGGTTGAAACAACCGAGCTTTGGGCAAGCTCCGTTCTGCTGTTTTCATATCCGATTGAAACCGAGGTGTCAATCGGGAGGTTTTCAAGCATAGAGGCAAGGTCGTGTTCGTTGTTCAGAAACTCAATCACGCCTCTTGCAGTCAGAAAATCAATATCGGGTGTGAACATCAGCCTTGTGTAGCCGCTGTGGCAGACGCTGATTTCACGTGCGGATTTTGCACCGTCCATAATCGCCATAAGCACTCCCGGCATAAACAGCGAAAGCTCGCCGAAGCGTGCCGCCGCAGTCTGAATGAACGGCTGATTGATTGACGAAAGCTTAACTCCCGAAAAGGTTTTGTTGAGCGCCTTGTCAAAGACCTCTAAAATTTCGGGGGTGATGAGAAATTCGCACCTGAAAAGCTTTGTTTTGATAATTCCGTTTGAGGCAATCACAACAGCCATTGCTGTGTGAGAACCCGTCTGGACAAAGCTGATTTTGTGGACTCTGCTTTCCTCGCCGTCGGGCGTTGTCGCAACCGAAGCAAGGTCGGTAAGGCTTGAAATAAGGTCTGACGCACCTTGAAGAATACTCTCGGGAGAATCAGCACTGCGGTAAAGCGTTGTTTCAATGTACTCTCTGCCGCTTTGCGCTACAGGCGTTATTTTCATTATATTATCAACGTAGTAACGATACGCCTGTGTAGTGGGCACACGCCCTGCCGAGGTATGCGGCTGAACAAGGAATCCCTTGTTTGTAAGGTCAGCCATTTCGTTTCGCACCGTAGCCGAGGAAACATCAAGCCCCGTTTCGTTTATCAGCGCCTTTGAGCCGACAGGCTCGCCCGTGCGGATAAAGCTTTCGACAATCGCCGAAAGGATTTTCTGTTTTCTCGCAGCCAGCTCCATACCGTTCACCTCACAATCCGAAGTCGGTTTTTGCTGTTTTAGCACTCTCGATGTTCGAGTGCTAACTGCTTTATCCTTAATATAATACCAAAGTCAGTAAAAGTCAAGAGTTTTTTAAAAATTTTTCCGCAAATGTTAAAGTTTCACACTGCTTTCACATTGACTTTGACAACGCTTTGCTTTACAGGGTATAATATATATAGAAAGTAATGTTATATTCATATTGTAATAAAAATTAATTTTCTGCATATACTTGAAATAGCCTTTGGCATATGATATAATATGCTCAGGCAAAAGAGAGAAGTAAATCCAAGTGACAAAAAGCGAAATCCCCGACGTCCGCTAACGTCGGGGATTTCTGTTCCGTTTGGGCGAGGCGGCTTAAACCTCAGGCCGGTTGCCAAGCGTTACTTTCTGTCCAGCCATTTGCAAATGTAGTAGGCAACTACTTTTGCCATAACAGAAGTAATAAAAGAAAGAAGAGTTTCCAAGTGACTCACCCCCTTTTGTGCCTGTATAGGGGTGGCAACGTGAAAATTATATCATAAATTACACTCAGTTTCAATTATACAGAAATCATTGTAATAAAAATTAATTTTTCGCATATACTTGAAATAGCCTTTTGCGTATGATATAATATGCTTAGGCAAAAGAGAAAAATTTTTCAATCGGCAACAAAGCGAAATCCCCGACGTCCGCTAACGTCGGGGATTTCTGTTCCGTTTGGGCGAGGCGGCTTAAACCTCAGGCCGGTTGCCAAGCGTTACTTTCTGTCCAGCCATTTGCAAATGTAGTAGGCAACTACTTTTGCCATAACAGAAGTAATAAAAGAAAGAAGAGTTTCCAAGTGACTCACCCCCTTTTGTGCCTGTATAGGGGTGGCAACGTGAAAATTATATCATAAATTACACTCAGTTTCAATTATACAGAAATCATTGTAATAAAAATTAATTTTTCGCATATACTTGAAATAGCCTTTTGCGTATGATATAATATGCTCAGGCAAATGATACTATTATTCCAAAATGCAACAAATCGAAACCCCCGACGTCTGCTCACGTCGGGGGTTTCTGTTCCGTTTGTGCAAGGTGGACTAAACCTCAGGCAGGTTGCCGTTTACTTCTTTCCGTCCAGCCATTTGCAAACATAGTAGGCAATTATGCTTGCCGCAACGGAAATGATAAATGATACTAAAATATCCAAAATGCAAACCTCCCCTCCGTGCCTGTATAGGGAGTGGCAACATAAAAATTAATAAAAATTATATCATAAATTATAATCAGCTTCAATTATAATAGAATAATAAGGTAATAAAAATTAATTTTCTGCATATACTTGAAATAGCCTTTTGCGTATGATATAATATGCTCAGGCAAATGATACTATTATTCCAAAATGCAACAAATCGAAACCCCCGACGTCTGCTCACGTCGGGGGTTTCTGTTCCGTTTGTGCAAGGTGGACTAAACCTCAGGCAGGTTGCCGTTTACTTCTTTCCGTCCAGCCATTTGCAAACATAGTAGGCAATTATGCTTGCCGTAACGGAAATGATAAATGATACGAACATATTCATAAAGCAAACCTCCCCTCCGTGCCTGTATAGGGAGTGGCAACATAAAAATTATATCATAATCGAATTTAATATACAAATAAATTCACTATTCAAATTCATTGTTTTGTGCTATAATATGGGTATCCTGACTTGGAGGAATAATTATGACCGACTTTTTGCAGAACTTATACGTTATATTATGGGGCGTGCTTGCACTGCTGACCTTTGCAATCGGAATCAAGCAGAAAGCCGCCTACGCTTTCGTGATTTCAGCCTTTTTCGTGTTTATGACGGTGTGGTATGCGCTTGACACCTACAGCGGAATGGATATGTTTGCAGGCGTTTTTGGAATCGTTTTCAAGGTTGTGCTTGTTGCTGTTTTAGCTTTGTTTGTCGGATTTTATTTTCTTTCAAAGCGCAGAGGAAGCGGAAAATAAAATTTTTCGGATATTTGGCAAGCGGTATATTGAACTAAAATTAATCGCATATACTACATATTGTTATCAAAAATTTTTTTGCGTAAATTATGCGAAAATTCGCAGTTTTTTTCGAAAAACACTTGCGTTTTAAATGCTTTTGTGGTATTATAATACCCATATGACCGATATTTTAAGGAGGTGGGACAATGCCAAACATTAAATCTGCAAAAAAGCGTGTAAAGGTTATCGCTACTAAAACAGCTCGCAACAAGGCTGCAAAATCAGCTTTGAGAACAGCAATCAAAAAGGCTTACATCGCTGTTGACACTAACGCTGACAACAAAACAGAGGCAGTTCGTCTTGCTATCAAGAAAATTGACCAGGCAACAGCTAAGGGTATTCTTCACAAGAATACAGCAGCAAGAAGCAAGTCTTCTCTTGCTAAAAGACTCAACGCTTCAGCGTAAGTTTAACAGACTAATAACACAACACACTTAAAGCAGAGTTTTTCTCTGCTTTTTTTGTTTTTCTGTTGACTTTTTTATAAAAAGTGTTTAGAATATAATTACATAATAGGCAGATAATACTAAACTATGGCGTTTCAAATATACTCTTGCGCCCAAATAAATTGGAGGATTCATTATGAAAAATAAAAAACTTGGCTTAATCATCGGCATCGTTTCCGCTGTTGCGGCTCTTTCCGCTGCGCTCACCGCTTTCTTTATCGTCAAGGATAAGCAGAAAAAGGACGACGAGGAGCTTATGGAATACCTCGACAGCTCAATCGAATAAGCCGAGTGCCTCGGCACGCAAATCGGGAATAAAGGTCGGGTTTAACCGCAAGTCGGTTGCCCGACTTTTTTGGTTTGGAGAGTGAATTATGGTTGAATTTGAACTTGAACGTCTTTTAAAGGACGCAAAAAATGATGAAAATTTAAAGTCCGAGCTGATTAAAACAAAAAGCAGTGAAAATCCTGTTGAGGACTTCTGCATCTTCTGTCAGAGCAAAGGCTACAGCATTACAATAGGCGAGCTTTTAGCCTGCGGTCAGGACTCAAACGACGCAAAGCTTCGCAGCGTAAACGGCGGCGGAGTAAACGGAATTGACGGTTGGGACGACGCATACGAGCAGTTTTTCCTGACGCTTGAATGGACGTGATTTTATGAAGAAGTCGAGTGTCTCGACACGCAAATTGAACAAACAGATTGATATTGTCAAAATCAAAAGCGAAGAAAATAGGAATAAAGAAAACGTGATTTTATGAAGAAGTCGAGTGCCCCGACACGCAAATTGAACAAACAGATTGATATTGTCAAAATCAAAAGCTAAGAAAATAGGAATAAAGAAAACGTGATTTTATGAAGAAGTCGAGTGCCTCGACACGCAAATTGAATAAACAGATTGATATTGTCAAAATCAAAAGCTAAGAAAATAGGAATAAAGAAAACGTGATTTTATGAAGAATATATACCCGTCTTATTTTGAAAAATTCAGGTGTATTGCCGACAAATGCCCCGACAGCTGCTGTAAGGGCTGGGACGTTGTCGTGGACGATGAAACAAACGAATATTACAAGACCGTCGGCGGCGATTTCGGCGAAAAGCTGAAAAATCTTACCGAAATCGACAGCGACGGCGACAGGATTTTTGTTTCGCAGAACGGAAAGTGTCCGTTCTGGAACGACGACGAGCTTTGCGACATCTACATAAACCTCGGTGAAAAGCACCTCTGCAAGACGTGCAGGGAATTCCCGAGGCTCACGCAGGACTACACAGTTTTTACGGAGCACCTGCTCTCGTTTGCCTGTCCCGAGGCGGCTCGGCTGATGCTCGGCGCAGACAATGCATATGGTGATTTCACAAATTACGATTCGGACTTTTCCGAGTGCGACTACAGCGCAGAGCTTATGCGCTTTCTGCTCGGTGCAAGAGATAAGCTGAAAGATATTTTAACAGACAAAAGCCTGCCGTTTTCAGGCAGGCTGAGCGTTGCAGTGCAGTTTTGCGAAAAGGTGCAAGGTGCGATTGACGAGTTTGATTACAGTGCCGACGTTGCAATTGACAGAAACTGCAAAGAAGATATTATGCACAAAAAGCCGTTATCATATATATTTGATATGCATAAGGAATTTGATATTATGACTGATGAATGGCGTGAGATTTTGTGCAAGGCATCAGAACACGCTGACGAGCAAATCCCCGAGCGGTATGACAATTTGTTTGAGCGTATGTCGCTTTACTACATTTACAGGTATTTTCTGACCGCAGTTGACAGTATGGACGTTATGTCTACCGTAAATCGGATATTCTGCGCATACGTTGTAATCGGCAGTGCGCTTATGACAGGCGAATACGAAACCGAAAAGCTTTTCTGCCTGTACTCAAAAGAGGTCGAGCATTCATACGATAACGCCGAATATTTTACTATGTTTTAGAAACAGGATACTATCTATAAGTTGCCCAATTATCTTTAGTGCAGGGAACGGTCCTGACCGTTTCGATTACCTATAGGTCAGCTGTAACCCTGCGGAACAGGCAAGACTGTTCCCTGCATATCATTTTACAAATACCAAAAGGTCGGGACACCGTTCTACAGCGGAATCCCGACCTTGATTATTATAACTATTCTGCCGCTGTTGCGCTTTGTGCGTTCACTGCATTTGTGAAAAGCTCTTCGTAAACAAACTCAGCAAACTTCCTGCGCTGTGTTTCCATATCGGAAATTCTGATTACCGAGCCTGACGGTGTATCGTCGTCGTAATACCAGAGTCCCTCCTCGGGAATGTAGTACTGCTCAACGTCATACTGCAAGTAAGTCAGCGCACGTGTAACAAGCGCTGTGATTTCGTCCTTTTTGAGGTTTGTTGTTACAAGCGGACCGATTGAGCTTACGATTGAAATAATCTGACCGATATCGGCGTTCCTCATACTGTCGAAAATCGTTTCAAGCAGCTTTCTCTGTCTTGAGGTTCTGTCCCAGTCGTCGCCGTCAATTCCGATTTCGTTGCCGTCCTCGCCCTTCGAAAGGCCTCTGTTGCGGGCATACCACAACGCCTCCTGTCCGTTAAGGTGGACAACACCGGGTGCGTCGGTGATTGTTTTGGGAGATTCAACCTGACCGTTTTTATACATCTGGTAGTTGATATAGTCGATTTCGTCCTGCGAAAGCTCTATGTCAACACCGCCGAGGGTTTCAATAATTTTCTTAAAGCTGTCAAAGTCAACAACTGCGTATCGGTCAACCTTTATTCCGAAGTTAGCCTCAATCGTCTGAATTGAAAGCTTTGCTCCGCCGAGCGTGTAGGACGCATTGATTTTGTCGTAATCGTGCCCGGGAATGTAAACATAAGTATCACGCTGGAACGAAGTAAGCTTGAGCTTTTTGTGACGGTTGTCAATCGAAAGCATAATCATTGTGTCACTTCTGCCTTTTTCGTCAGCGTCGTGATTGTCCTCACCGAAAAGCATTACGTTAAGCACCTTTGAGTCCTGCAAAAGCTCGCCGTCCTCAACGGTAAATCCCGAAACATCGCCCGAAACATCCGAGGAAGTCGGAGAAGTAGACGCAGGGTCGTCCTTGATTTCCTTGTAATTAAGCGAATTGAGCAGGCTGTAAACATAAATCATACCGCTTCCGCCGATAAGGAAAATAATTGAAAAAAATATGCACAAAATGCGCTTTACTCTGCCTTTTTTATTATAAACCTTCCTGATTTGCGAGTTAGAACTTATGTCAACAAGATTATTTTTTGTATCGTTATTTGCCATACTGTTCCTCCGTTAAGGTGGTATCGTCATAAATACGGCATTTCACCGATATTTACGCCAAAGGTTGATATACGTAAAAAACAATATTATCTACAATATTATACCACTATAATTCGAATAAATAATTCTTTTTTCGAAGTATAATTTGTTGCAAAGCGTAATTTTATGCAGAATTTTATCAATTTATAAACAAATTTAGTCCTGTTCATCAAGCGAAAGGTAGAAAGAGGGCAGAAATTCCTGCTCAAAAACCTCACATTCGGGCATATTCATTGCGTGGATTGCGTTTTCGGTTGCCTCCTTAGCCTTGCGGAATTCGTCGTTGCCCATTCGCATTTCGTCAATGCACTTTATCAGCGCAGAAAACTTGTCCGCCGCCTTGACAAACGGCTTGAGCTCGCTGTCATTTTCGCCGTTCTGCTTGATTATTTCCTCGAAATCCTCTTTAAAATCATCGGGGAGCATTGAAACAAGCCTGTCTGCCGCATTATTTTCAATCTCCTTGTACGCCTGCTTGATTTCGGGGTTAAAATATTTTACGGGAGTGGGCATATCGCCTGTGATAATCTCGGTTGAGTCGTGGAAAATTGCAAGCAAAGCCGCCCTTTCGGAATCATAGCTGTTGCCGAAACGCTTGTTGCTTATCAGAACAAGGCAGTGGGCAATCATTGCAGCCATAAGGCTGTGCTCGCATAAATTCTCATATTTCGTATTATTCATCAGTCCCCAGCGGTTGATGTACTTCATTCTCGACAGCATTGCGTAAAAATGTGACTGTTTCATAATGTTAATCTCCTTTTTTAACTTTATAATAAACTGCTTTGAAACGGTCGGGATACCGTTTTATCACCTTAGTCCGATTTTAATTCTCGGACTGCGTATCGAGGCACTCGATTTTTTTACAAAAATTAGTGCAAATTACATTTTAATATGGTATAATATATTAATTAACAATTTACAATTAATAATTAACAATTACGGTCGAGCGGAAAAGTCGGCTGTTTGGGTAAAAGCGGTTGCCCGAATTATAAATTGATATGCAGGCAGCCTTTTTTGTGAGCGACGAGGGCGTCGCTCGCTACAATTTTTGCAAACAAACCTTTGTTAATTGTACTTTGTTAATTGTCAATTGTAATTATACTATTTTTAAAATAAAAGTCAAAGATTGCAGAAAAATATCGGAGAAATTAAATGACACATACGCTTAAACGTACGACGCTTAAAAGCAGGTACTATGCACTGCTCGCATTCGGGCTTGCGCTTTTAGCCGCATCAATACTTTTTATTCCGTTCATTGCTTTAAACGACGGAGTTTTCTACTACTACGGCGACTTCAATGTTCAGGAAATTCCGTTTTATCAGCTATGCCACGACGCTGTAAGAAACGGTGAATTCGGCTGGAGTCACATAACCGACCTCGGCTCGGACTTTTTGTCGAGCTACAGCTTTTATCTTCTCGGCAGTCCGTTTTTCTGGCTGACGATTCCGTTTCCCAACGAATTTGTGCCGTATCTTATAGGGCCTCTGCTTATTTTAAAATTCGCCTGCGCCTCTCTTGCGGCATACCTCTACCTGAAAAGATACGTTTCAGACAAAAGCTACGCCGTTTTAGGCGGACTGTTGTATGCTCTTTCGGGATTTTCAATCTACAACGTGTTCTTTTTCCACTTTCACGAGCCTATGATTATGTTTCCGCTTCTGCTTGCGGCGCTGGATTCATTCATATATGACAAAAAGCGTGGTGTGTTTGCAATTGCGGTGTTTGCCGCCTGCGTTGTAAACTACTACTTCTTTGTCGGACAGGTTCTGTTCGTGGTGATGTACTACCTTACTGTTATGCTCACCAAAACCTGCCGCTTTAAAATCAAGGAATTCTTTATACTTGCGATTGAGGTTATTATCGGCTTTGCCGCTACGGCGTTCATACTTCTGCCGTCGGTAATCGGGCTTATGGGCAACCCGAGGCTTGACAGCCTGCCGAACGGCTGGAACTCGCTTGTTCACGATTTGCCCCAGCGTTACTGGCTGATTATAATCGGCTTTTTCTTCCCTGCCGATATGCCTGCGTTCCCCGTATTCACGCCCGACTCAAACTGCAAGTGGGCGTCGGTTGCAGGCTGGCTTCCGTTATTCGGAATGACGGGAGTTATCGCATTCTTGCAGACGAAAAAGCGTGACTGGCTCAAAAAGCTCATTACGCTTTTAATTCTCTTTGCTTTTATCCCCGTGCTCAACAGTATGTTCCAGCTTATGAACAGCTCAATCTACTACGCACGCTGGTTTTATATGGTCGTGCTTATGCTGTCGCTTGCGACAATCCGTGCAGTTGAGGACAACGAAGCTGACTGGAACAGGGCGGTTGCGTGGTCAGCGGGAATTACCGCAGGAATTGCCCTGCTTATCGGACTTATGCCGAAAATCACCGAAAACGACGACGGAGTCGAGGAGCTTTCAATCGGCGTTCAGGCAACGTTTGAGCGTTTCTGGATTTACGTTCTGATGGCTCTTATGAGTATTCTCGCATTTGTGCTGATTTTAAGAAAATTCAAGGGCAGAAATCCGCATTTTGCAATTGCGTCAATTTCGGGCGTACTGATTGTTTCGCTTTTATCCTCGGCTTTTATAATCACAACGGGAGCCCTTTCAAGCTCGACAACAAAAACAATCAGAGAGGATATCCTCAATTCAAGAGATGATATAAAAATTGACGATTTGGAGAATGTAAGGAACGACTTTTATGAGTGCGTTGACAACACAGCAATGTACTGGAAAATCCCGAGCATAAACTGCTTTCAGAGCTCCGTTTCCACCTCGATAATGCAGTTTTACAGTGCAATGGGAATCACACGTGACGTAGCTTCCCGACCGAAAACCTCAGCTTACGGACTGCGCGGACTTTTCAGCTGTAAGTACCTCTTTGACTACCGTTCCGACGGCGAGGCAGGCAGTGAAAATTCCTTTATCAACGAGGACGGAGATACCAGGATGCCGTACTGGAAGTACCTGAAAACCTGCAACGGCTTTGATATTTACGAAAACGAGTGCTACATTCCAATGGGCTTTGCCTACGATTCCTTTGTGACCGAGGAAGAATTTGACCGTGTCGGCGACATTCACAAAACCGAGGCTATCCTCTGCTCAATGGTGCTTTCAAAGGAGCAGATGAAGAAATATTCCGACATCACAGGCTACAGCGATGAAAAATACAAGCTCCTTTACGGCAAAAATCCCGAGTATTTTGACAGCGTTGTTGACAACTACAAATACGGCAACAAAAATTACAAGGAGCAGTGCGCAAAGCTTGCGTCATCAAGCTGTTCAGGCTTTGAATACACAAAAAGCGGCTTTAAGGCTGAATATAACAACAAATCAGGCGACAATCTGCTGTTTTTCAGCATACCGTACAGCGAGGGCTTTTCTGCAAAGGTAAACGGTGAAAACGTTGAAATCGAAAAGGTAAACTACGGCTTTATGGCTGTAAAGGTTCCGGGATATACGGACTGCGAAATCGAGTTTGACTACGAAACTCCGGGACTGTCGGCAGGAGTTAAAATAAGCCTTGCGGCACTCTTTGCATTTGCACTTTATGTTATAACAATAATAATCTACAAAAGGAAAAGTAAACATTAATTCAATGCGTAATAAAATAATACGTGTTGTTCGGAAAGGTTTGTTTACTGGATTTATTTTGATATATCGGTAACGTTTCGGGACGTGTGGAACCCGTCCCCCTACGGCGATAGACGAAATGTTTGTTTCAGCCGTAGTGACACACTTTCCGTGTCCGTATTGACTATCAAATGCAATTGATTCTGTCAACTGATGTGTAACAATCAACAATGCAGGGAACGGTCTTGACCGTTCCGCTGAGTTACATCCGACTGCTAAAGGAACGGAACAGTCAAGACCGTTCCCTACACTGTAAAACGAATAAATTATGGTTATTATATTAAAACCTAACAACCTTTATTTGGAGGAAAATTATGAATTTCGGACATAAAATTCTTAAATACAAGGACGAGCTTTTAAGCGACCTCAACACACTTCTCGGCTTTGAATCCGTAAGCGGTGAAAAAGACGACGAATGCGACAAGGCTCTTGAGTTCATTCTCAGAAGGGCAAAGGACTTCGGACTTGCAGGCGAAAGAGTAACCGACAAAAGCGCACATATTACACTCGGAAACGGCGGCTCGCTATATGCAGTTCTGTCGCACCTCGACGTTGTTCCCTCTGGCAACAACTGGAGCGTTCTGCCCTATGCGCTCACCGACAAGAACGGCAGGCTCTACGGCAGAGGAATTGCCGACGACAAGGGAGCCGCTCTTGTAAATCTCTACTGCCTGCGTGCGCTCAAGGAAAGCGGTGTTGAGGGCAGAAATACCCTGCGTGCTATCTACGGCACGTCCGAGGAAACGGGAATGGAGGATATGGACGGCTACTTTGCAAAACAGCCGTATCCCGACCTTGCTTTCACTCCCGACAGCGACTACGGTATCTGCTACGCAGAAAAGGGAATACTTCATTTAGAGGTCAGCACGATTATAAACAACGCAAATATTCTCACGCAGTTCCATTCCGGCAAGGCACTCAACGCCGTACCCGATTTGGCTTATGCAATGCTCGACTCGTCAAGCTATGACGAACAGACGCTTATGCGCCTTGCAGACGCAAGCGACGGAAATTTTGAATTCAACTACACAATCGACGGACTTATGATTATCAGCCGAGGCAGAGCCGCTCACGCCTGCGAGCCCGAAAAAGGCTATAATGCCGCCGCCGCTCTTGTGGATTTGATTGCAAACGCATACCAGACCGAGGATATCGGCTCAATCTGCTCGTTCATTGACTATGCGATTAACAAGGAAACAAACGGACGCTCGCTCGGACTTAAAATGAGCGACTCGGTTTCGGGTGCGCTTACGGCTAACCTTTCAACCGTTCACATTGAGGGCGAAACAGCAAAGGCTCAGTTTGACATTCGCTACCCCGTAACGGTCAGCGGCAAAAAGATTATCAAGCAGTTCAAAAAGGTTGCCGTAAACAGCGATTTGAAGGTTACGGTTCTCGGACACGAAGAGCCGCTTTATGTTGAAAAGGAGTCAGCTCTGATTGAGCTTTTATCGTCAGCCTACGAAAGCGTTACGGGTGAAAAGCCTGAGCTTTACACAACGGGCGGCGGAACCTACGCAAGAAAGCTTAACGGCAGGGGCGTTGCGTTCGGTCCGAATTTCAAGGACGACGAGGTCAATATGCACAACGCCGACGAAAGCGTTGACAAGGAAAAGTTTTTCACCCACGCACAGATTTGCCTTGAGGCAATGTACAGAATGTTAATGCGGAATTAGGAATGCGGAATGCGGAATTATGTAGTACTGCGTTAATTCTAAAAATTATCAATTTGTTATGAAAATAACCACACTCAAATGCAGGGAACGGTCTTGACCGTTCCGAGTCGGTTAAGAGTTGGCTTGTAAATCAGCGGAACGGTCAAGACCGTTCCCTACACTGATTAATATCAAAAGCTGTTTTTATATTTCATACAATAGGTGTATTTTCAGTTTTATCAATTTGCTGCGGCTGTAAAGGAAATGTTTGTATTACAATCCCCTACGGCTATAGAGGAAACATTTGTAATTAATACCGTAGAAAAACAAGCCTTTCCAAACAAAACTCGCTATATAATTCCGAATTACGCATTACGCATTCCGAATTATTATTAAAGGAGAACATATGAGTACCGAAAAAGTTATTAAAAATCAAGCAAAGGATTCACTGAAAAACAACTGGTCTGTTATTATCTGCGCACTGCTTGCCGTATGTGCGGTTGTGCTTTTAATCCAGGCACTTACGTACGGTTTCGGATTTTTTACAAAATCTGTTGATACGGACTCAGGTCTTGTAAGAGAGGGCAAAAAGCTGACATTCACGCTTTTTGCCTGCGGTGCGCTGACTGTTGCTGTTCTTATTTCTCCGCTGTTTAACGGACTTTTTAAAATGTTTGGCAACACCTCGCTTTACAACCGCACAGAAATTACGGATTTGTTCTTCTTTTTCAAAGGAGCTCACAGGTACTTTAAAACCTTGCTTATCAACATAACGCTTTTGTTTATTTTCTCGGTGCTTGCATACGGTCTTGACGCTTACAGCTACGCCTGCTACGTTTTAGGCGCAAGTCTGCAAAGCGGATTTTCCTTTGATTCCGACACACTTATATTAATTGTATGCTATATAGTTTCGGTAATTATAAAAGTACTGATTTATCTTCTTTTCGTTCACTTTCCGCTTGTCGCTTATTCATTTAACGACAGTATGCCTGTATCAAAATATATGTTCGGCTATATCGGATTTTCGTTCAGACACTTTGCAAAAACAGTCAGGCTTGCTGTAAGCTTTATCGGCTGGATTGCCCTTTCGTGTGCGTTTATCGTGCCTGCGTTCTACGCACTTCCGTACCTTATGACTTCTATGACAACTTCGGCAAAGTGGCTGTTTTCACTTGAAAGAAACAGAGGTGTGATATGATAGTATCTTTGTGTATGATAGCCTACAACGAAGCCGAGGCTCTCGACGGAGTTCTGAGGGATTTTCAGCTTCAGGATTACCCTCACGAGCTGATTGAAATTGTGCTCGTTGACAGTATGTCAACCGACGCAACAAGGGATAAAATGGAGCGTTTTAAAAACACAGACTACGGTTTTCGCAACGTGGCGATTGTTCAGTGCGCCAAGAAAAATCAGGCTTTTTCGTGGAACGCCGCACTTATGACGGCTACGGGCGACGTGATTATCAGAGTTGACGCTCACGCAAGAATTCCGAGGAACTTCGTTTCAAGAAACGTGTATAACTTAAATCAGGGGGAATACGTTGTCGGCGGCGGCAGACCTAACATAACCTCTGACGTGTCGTCGTGGAAGCTTACCCTGCTTGCCGCCGAGGACTCGCTGTTCGGTAGCTCGGTTGCATCATACAGACGTCCTGCAACGCAGAAGGAGTACCTTGACAGCCTTTTTCACGCCGCATACAGACGTGAGGTTATTCAGAAGGTGGGCGGCTTTAACGAAAATCTCGGACGAACCGAGGACAATGAATTTCACTACAGAATACGCAAGGCAGGCTACAAGCTCTGCTGTTGTCCCGACATAATTTCTTATCAGCATTCGAGAAACAATTTAAAGGATATGATAAGGCAGAAGTACTCAAACGGCAGGTGGATTGGTCTTACGCTTTCGGAGTGTCCGGGCTGTCTTTCGTACTTTCACTTTGCTCCGTTTGCGTTTGTTATGATGATTATACTCTGCTCAATCATTGCGGCGCTCGGATTCCCGATTCTGCTTTACACACTGCTGATTGTGTACGGAATGTTCGACATTGTAAACGCTGTCGGCTGTTTTACTATGAAAAATCTTCAGCCGCAGTTTATTTTCCTGCCGTTTATTTTCCCGATTCTGCACGTTTCCTACGGAGTGGGCACGATTGTGGGACTTATTCAGATTCCGTTCTGGCAGAAAAAAATCAAAAACAGCCACGCAAAGGAACACATTGAAAAGGTAAAGCAAAAAATTGCGAAGAACACGATTAAGAAATAATGCGGAATTAATATTGTAGGGGAACGTTTGTAATTAATTTCGTAGGGGACGGGTTCCCACACGTCCCGTTTCATAAATTGCAAAGCAATTTATGAAATATGGCGAACACAGTTCGCCGCTACAATAATAAAATTTGCGTGTCAAGGCACTCGACCGACCACTCTCCACACTCCACTCTCCACACTCCAAACTAACAAAAAGGCTTGGTGATTTAATTGTCTGAACTTGTGAAAATGACTCCTCAGCTTTTGCGTGAATTACAGCTCAAACAGCTTGACACGCTCGTATATTTCAAGGATTTCTGCGACAAAAACAACCTCCGTTTCTACCTTATCGGAGGCTGTCTTATCGGCGCACTGCGCAACGGCGGTTTTGTGCCTTGGGACGACGATATCGACGTGATTATGCCTCGTCCCGACTACGAAAAGCTCCACAAACTCTGGAGAGAGCAGAAAGCCGACGGCAGATTCAGACTGCTTAAAACCGACGACGAAATGTTTACGGGCAACATTTTTATAACGATTACCGACACCAACTACACAATGGTAAAGGCAAATCAGACCGAGGTTGACGTTCCGCACGGTCCGGTGCTCGACGTTTTTCCGCTTGACGTCTGCCCCGACAGCCGTTTTGCACGCAAAATGCAGTACATTTGGACGATGATTTACTCGCTGTTTCTGGCGCAGATTGTACCCGAAAATCACGGCGGAATTATGGGACTTGGCAGTAAAATTCTGCTCTCAATTTTCAGGGGCAAAAAGCTGAGAAACAAAATCTGGCGTTGTGCCGAAAGGCATATGACGAAGTACAGGCTTGAGGAAAACAAGTGCGTTACCGAGCTTTGCGCAGGACCGTACTGGATGAAAAAGGAATATCCAAAGCACATTTACGAGGGCGTTTCATACGTGACCTTTGAGGGGCTTGAGATGCCGTGTATGTCGGGCTATGACGAGTATCTGACAATGGTTTTCGGCAACTATATGGAGCTTCCGCCCAAGGAAAAGCAGGTGCCTCACCACGATATTGCATACCTTGACTTAAACACGCCCTGCGAGGAATACGACAGAAAAAGGAAGATTAACAATTAACAGACGCTTCGCTCCGTATTCCTGCTTTAGTGTAGGGAACAGTCTTGACTGTTCCGAAATGACTAAAGGTTGGCTTTGATTCAGCGGAACGGTCAAGACCGTTCCCTACATTGTTGCGTATGAGTATACAAACGGAGATTGATTTATGAACTTGATACTTAACGAATGGACTCAGTCCGACTACCTTGACTTTGTCGGATTTTTAAAAACGCAGGCTGACGAAAAGTACCGCAATTTTCATTCCTCGCTCGTTCCCAACGCCCCAAAAAGCGACATTCTCGGAATAAGAATGCCCCGTCTGCGTGAAATCGGCAAGGAAATTTCAAAGGGCAACGCAAGGAGCTTTTTAGACATTTCAAGACCTGAGCTTTACGAGGAGCGTATGGTTCGGGGAATTGTTACGGGACTTATCAAGACAAACGATTTTGCAGACTTTACCGCTTTGGTTGACAATTTTGCAGACGAAGTTGACAATTGGGCAATCTGCGACTGCTTTTGTGCAGGACTTAAGGAAATTAAAAAGTACAAAAGCGAATTTTTCGGCTACATTCAAACATATCTCGACAGCAAGGACGACTGGAAAATCCGTATTGCGCTTGTTGTTATGCTCGACTACTACCTTGAGGATGAGTATATCGACGAGGTTTTAAAGCGGTGCGACAGCATAAAGAGCACATACTACTACGTCAGTATGGCTAAGGCGTGGCTTGTTGCGACAGCAGTTGCAAAGTGCAGGGACAAGACAATGGAGTATCTGCACAACAACTCGCTTGACAACGAAACCTTTAACAAGGCGATTCAGAAGTGCATAGAAAGCCGAAGAATAGATGAACAGACAAAAGCATATCTGCGCACGCTGAAACGCAAAAAAGTGTAAAATCCTCACCCGAAAAGGTGAGGATTTTGTTGTTATATAAATTTACTTGTATCTCTTCCGTTGTAAATGAAACGCCTTACTTCCATAACATTGTCAATTACAACATAAAATACAGAATAGTTTTTCACAATTATCCTGTAGTATTTATGCTTTCTGTCTTTGAATGAAATATAAGGTTCAAAAGATAAAGGATTTTCAAGTCTTTTCAGAATCGCTTTTTCTGTTTCATTGATAAGATTATCTGCCGCTTGCCTGTTCATAAGCGTATTTGAAATATATTCAGCCGCAGAATATAAATCAGATTCGAAGATAGGAAGATACCTTAAAGAATACTTTTTATTCATCAAGTTTTCTCCTTACTCTGTCGAACAATTCTTTGTGCTCAATACGTGTATCGTCCAACTCTGCAAGTCTGTCAGCTTCATCAAGTTTAAGCTCTGTTAAATCTGTAAGACGTGAATACTGCTCAATGCTCATTACAACCATTGTACCGTATCCGTTTTTCGTCAGATACACAGGTTCTCCATTTGAAACGGTATTCTCAATCTCTGTAAACTTATTTCTTAAATCCGAAATCGGTCTTATGTTTAACATATATTATCGCCGCCTTTTATCATAATTGTATCATAATTTTATGATTTAGTCAACGGGATTGTGCTGATTTTTATTATCTCAAATTACGGCAAGCCTTTTCCCCAGTCAAGCGGAATGAGAAAATAATACGGTGCGGTGATTAGTGCGATTGTAATTGAAGAAATAATCCGTTGCTTTTTTGTCAGATTTGTTGCTTTCAGAATTATGAAATAATTGAAAATAAAGGTCACCAGCATTGAAATAACAACAGCGCTGATTACAAAAATCCAGCTTCCCCGGTCTTTTTCAATCGGACATTCGAAAAAACCAAATAGTAATATTAAAAAACCAATTCCTATATCTATGAAGCCTGTTTCTATTTCGCTGATTATCGCATAAACAGCCGCCGCTGAAAGATAACCGATTAAGTCGGCAAGCAGTCCGAACTTGTATGCACGCTTAACGGTCTTATTAAATATCATATCGTCCGACTTTTTAAAAATTGCCGAAACTGCTTTCAGCGCAACGTGATTGAGCAGCAGCTTGCCTAAAACCGAGAAAAAAATACAAATAACTGCGGCTAAAATTGCAGCGATAACGTATTGTGTAATGTCCATAGTCAGGCTCCTTTCATTACAACGGAATCCCGATTGAGAATAAAAAACAATACGGTGCAGTGATTAGTGCGATTATAATTGAAGAAATAAGCCTTTGTTTTTTTGACAAATCGGTTTCAGTCAGCACCTTTGAATAACAAAATACGAATATCAGAGTCATTGAAAGTGCAAAGCTGAAAATTATAATAATCAGAGTCGATAAATCATACGGTGACGCCGCCAGAAGAATTGAAGGAAACCACAGCAAATACAGTTCCCAGTAATCAAATCCGTTTTTTATTATGTCGTCTGTAATCAATGCAATTGTGCCGATAAAACATCCGATTAAATCAGCCAGATAGCCGTACAGAAACGCACGTCCGAATATTTCGCTGAAAATCAAATAGTCGGTATTCCTGTAAATGACCGACACCGTCTTAACGGCAATGCTGTTCATAATCAGCTTGATAATCACGCTGATTAAAAGCACGAATAAGGCTGATATAAGTCCCCAAAAAATATATTGTTCCATAACGTCCTCCGTTCATTGTATTGCAGATTAGCTTAATTGCACTATATGTTTTATTACAATTTAATTATATCATCACGATTTTAGAATTGCAATATCTGTTTATTCAATGGTACAATTTTGTTATGATACACAAACAGACGGAGTTTTGTTTGTAGGTTTTAACAATTGAAAAGTATCTGAAATATTTAAACTGTTGACATTACTCAAAACGAAATCAAAATAATTTAATTTTACAGCTTTGACAAATCGTCAAAAATTGATAAATCCAGCGTTGAATCGACTGTAAATTCGGTGGTGATAAGCTCAACGTTAATGCCGCCTTCGGCTTTGAATGAAAGCAGTGAGCCTGTTTCTTTATCGACCGACATTTCAAAGGTATAGCCCTTTTCGCCGTCGGCACTTCCCGAAATTGCAAAACATTCCCGACCTGCAACCGTATCAATTCTGTCAATCTGCCAGCTGTCGAAATCCCTTAAAAAATTAAATGCGTACTCCTGCGGAAAATACTGCTCATACGCAATCGGCAACAGTCCCGTATGACTTCGTGATTCAAAAACATAACATCCGTCATCCTCCGAATAACGGTAACGCTCCTTTGTTGCAAGGAGTGCATTCGGGTCAAGCTCAAAATCCTCAGGTGAATAGTAGTTTTTTCCGATAAGCCTGTTTTCGTCTGATTTGTTTAGCTCTTCGGCAAACTTTTCACTGCGTTTTCCTCTGATTTCTTCTGCAATATCGGAATTAAATTCCTTGTTTTTGCTGTCAATGAGCGACGCATCGTTTCCAAAGCTGAAATCCTTTGAATATGCGCCGTCAAAGGCATAATACGATACAGGCACTCCGTCGCCGTTATATGTAAGCATTTTTGATTTGCGATTGTCACCCTGCTGAATACAGTATGAAACATAATACGCTGACTTTTCGTCGCTGTAATAGCAGGTTGCCTGCAAGGTGTTGAAGTAGTCAATCGAGTTGTTCATTCTGTCGTAGACGTAGTCCTTGTTCTGCTCTGAGTTAAGCGGTAATGACGGGTTGAATTCAATCTCCGTTCTGCGCTCCTCGTCCGTATAACCATGTGCATAATAAAGCTCCTCAGCCGTCCATTTATGCTGCGTTGTAGGCTGAGTGAGTGTTGCAGTGCTTTCGCTTATCTGACTGACGGAGCTTTCCCGGACAGGCGCATTTTGCTTAACATTATGGGCGATTATTCCGCCCGTAACAAGCACGCCTGCCGCCGCAATTCCCGATACGGCTTTTATTCCGAGCGACGTTTTTGCCGCCGCTTTTACAACACCTGCAACTGCTCCGCTTTTTGACAAGGCAGAAAGGCTTATCGGACAATAGAGTTTTTCGCTGTCG
Organism: Ruminococcus sp.; assembly: GCA_051880935.1. Classification (GTDB taxonomy): domain Bacteria; phylum Bacillota; class Clostridia; order Oscillospirales; family Acutalibacteraceae; genus Ruminococcoides. The sequence goes on along the minus strand of JBJEOX010000401.1, from coordinate 4,304 downwards.
CTCATAAGCGAATACGCAACAAATGCAAGCGATGAAAATCCGCCGAGCGTGTTTTCGCTGAAACCGAGCCTTTCAAGCTCCGATTTTATTGATTTTCTTGCATTGTAAAGCCTGCTTTTGACCGTACCCTCTTTAATTTCCAGAATTCCGGCAATCTGCGATACGCTCATTTCGTTGTAGTAGTACATCATCACGCACTCACGCTGAAAAACAGGGAGATTTCTCACAGCTGAAACAACGGCATTTTTCAGCTCCTGCGCCTCAATCTGCTTTTGCGGAATGAGCTGAACGTCCGTTTCTTCGGCATTTTCAAAAAGCACCTCATCATCAAGGCTCGGATAAATTTTATTTCTCGCAAGCCTGTTTTTGCAGTGATTTGACGTTATCGTTTTCAGCCAGCCGAGAAAGGCTTTCGGGTTTTCGAGCGTACCGAGCTTTTTAAGAACGGTAAGGTAAATTTCCTGCACTGCGTCGTTTGCCTCGTCCTCACTGCACAAAAGCGTAAGGCAGTAGTAGTAAACATATCCGCTCGTTTCGTCAACAATGCGCTCCATCGACTTTCTGTCGCCGTTCTGCGCCCTTGCAACGTACTTTGCAAGCTTGCTTGCGTTAAGCTTGTTTTGATTTTTACGCATTACATTTCACCTCTTTTCATTTTGTCAAATAATCTCAAAATCTCTGTTTTTGTCACGTCTGACAGCTTATAATTTCTGCTGTCTGTAATTATACTGTATTTTATAAGTCTGCACAAGCTCACAGCTTTTCACTCCTCTCAATAAAAAAGACACGCAGAGAGGAAAACGGTTCACAGAAAAACAAATCCCTGCCTGAAACTAATCGGGCAGGGATATGATTTATAATTTTGAATTATCAGAAAAGCTCGCCTTCGGGAGATTCTCCGTCGCTGTCGGTTTCTTCGTCGGCAGAGGTGATTTCTTCCTTGATTTCTTCTGCTTTGTCCTCGACCTTCTCTACGACTTTTTCAGCCTCGTCGCTGATATCGTCAACTGCGGTCTTAACCTGAGCTTCAATGCTTTCAAACGGCGACGACTCATAATCGCTCTCGTTTGAGCAGGCTACTGTAATGTCAACAACCTCACCTGAGCTGTAGTCCCTTTCGGCGTCGGGATTGCCGTAGAAAAAGTCGTTCTGACTGTCAACAATCTGTCTGTAGCACGCTCTTGCCCTGGCAATCTTCGCCTTTGACTTTTCAATAACTTCGAAAAGCTTTTTCTGATTCTCGGCAGGCACAGCTTCACCCTTTTTCTGCGATTCATAGAGCTGTTTGCCGAGGGCGATATACGCTCTGTTCATAAGCTCGCTTTCGCTTTTCATAACAAGTCTGAGTCTGTTGAGCTTTGCGTTTGTTCTGTTCTTCTCAACAATTGACTGCGCAACAGATGAAATGGTGTCAACAGCTGTGCTGACAGTTCCTTTTACTGTATCAAAAATCGTCATAAAAATTCTCCTTGCAATAAAACGCACTGTGTGCGGAATATAGTTTTTAAATTTATCTAATCGTACTATTATTATGACAGATATTTTTGATAAAATCAACATTTTTTTAAAATTTACTTGTGAAAATCACAGTCAATTGATATAATTAACTGTAAAGAGGTGTTAGATATGCCCGATAACGTGGTAAACAAGGCTATAGTCTGCCCTATGTGCGGTGAGCTGGGCAAGGCAGAAATATATACAAGTGTGAATACGACGGTTAACAAGGCTCTGCGGAGCAAGGTGCTTGACGGAGAGCTTTTTTCGTGGCGCTGTCCGTCGTGCAACTACAGCGCAAGGCTGAATTACCCGATTCTGTACAACGATATGAAAAACCGCTTTATGGTTTATCTTATCCCGAAGATTGACCGCTATCAGCTCTGCGACAAGGAGATTGAAGAAAAGTACAGCAATCTGCGCAACATAAGCAAACGAATTACCGCTGATTTCAACTCGTTCAAGGAAAAGATTTTTATTTTTGAATCGGGACTTGACGATATGGCTGTGGAGCTTACCAAGCTTGCAATCAGCCAGACGGTTTCAAAAAAGCTCGGCGGTGCTGAGATTACGGAAGGCTATCTTTCGATGTACGACCGTGAAACGAACACAATGGGCTTTACATATTTTGCTGGCGAGGAAAGAAAGCCGTATGTTCAGACCGCAAGGCTTGAAATTTACGGCAAATCAAAGGATATTATCGACAGATTTGCAATAAAGGACAAAAAGCTTAAGGGATTTATCAAGATTGACAAGGAATGGGCGGAAAATATCCTCTACCGCTACAAGCGTGCAAAGCATATTGAAAAATTAAATAAACTTAAAGAGTAATTTTATTTTGAGTTATTGTAGCGGCGAACTGTGTTCGCCAAAATGAATAAATTCTTATACAATTTATTCATAGGGACGTCCGGGAAGCCGTCCCCTACGGATAGATAGGAAACGTTTAAATTTAATTTTGTAGGGGACGGGTTCCTACACGTCCCATTCACGTAAATTGCAATGCAATTTACGTGCGGACACGGCACGCTGTGTCCCTACGTAAGAATCATAAATGTATGACTCCGAGATACCGAGGCTTAATTCACCACAGATTTATATAACGGACTAAAAAATGATAAATGAAATAATAAATGTATTTGAACGAAAATTTAATAAGTTTGCAGACACTACCGAGGCTTTTACCGCACGGTTTATCCGTGACGAGGACTCGGCTATCGGCACGCTCTGCTTCAACCGTTTCAACGTTGAGTTTGAATACTGCCTTGAATGCGGTGCGTCTGTCGAAAAAAGCGGACTGAACATAATCGTTGACTTCACCAAACGAAGTGAATTTCCGATAAAATGTATGATGTACGACATTATCGGGCTTTTCGACAACGATAATTTTTCCTGCTGGTTCTACTGCTTTATCGAAAACGAAAAGCGAATGGAGCTTTGCTTTGACAGGCTTGCAAAGGATTTTGAAAAGGTTTATCCAAAGCTCAGGGACTTTGCAAGCTCCGATGACAGTATGGGAAAAATTCGTGAGGTACTGCGCAAAAACGTGCTGAACACTGTCGGAATCGACTTTGAAACTGACATAAACAGCGAGCTTGAAAACGGCGAAAGCATTAATGTCGACGAGGTTTACGAGTATCTTTTCAGCCTTTATTTCGGTTTTGAGCAGTGCGCCTTTGCGTCTGATGAATACCGTGATTTTCTTGCAGGCGATTACAAAAAGGCTCTGCGCAAATACGAGAAGAAGAAAAAACGTCTTACCTACGAGGACAGACTGCTTGAATATATCGAAAGCTGCGGCAACCCCGAGCCGATTCTGAGCGAAGAATACGAATGCCTCAAAGACGGATTGAAGGAATATCACGGTGCAAGCGGCTTTGTTCCGTATCTTGCCTCCTGCGGTCTGCTGTTGATTCCGTTCCTTGCTGTGTGCGTGGGAATGTACTACGCAATTTCGGGAATACTTTATCATTCGGCGCTCTACGCAAGTCCGCTTGAGCCTTACAATGCATTCTGCTGTATAATTCCTGCGCTGTTTTGCAGTTTTACAGCCGCATATTTTATGAAGGAAAGCATTTACCGCACGTTTTTCAAGAATAAATATCAGAAAATGAAGGACTATGACGCAATTTTCAACTCCGAAAAATCGAAAAAACGCACAAGGGTTATTCTGTATATTTTCTACCTTGTCGCCCTGATTTTCGTGTTTTTAAGCGCAAACAACGGCTTAGCCGTTTACGAAACCGGTGTGAACGTCAACAGCCACTACTTTGATGTTACCGGCAATTTCTACGGCTACAGCGACATAATCTGCCTTGACGCCGAGCCTGACGGAAAAAACGGAGAATATGACCTTTACCTCGACGGCGACGACAGCATTGACATTGGTATTTACGCTGACCGCAGAGATATGGAGAATAAAATCATACCGATTCTTGAAAGCAGGCAGGTTGAAATTATCCGAAACAGTACGGAGTGACAGAATGAATTACAGAAATATTTTTGACGCACACGCTCATTATGACGACAAGTGGTTTGACGACGACCGCTTTGAACTGCTCGACAGCATAAAAAGCAAGGGTGTATGCGGAATTGTGAACAACTCGGTTGACCTGATAACAGCCGAAAAGAGCATAGAGTATGCTGAAAAGTATGATTTTATGTATGCCGCAGTCGGCTTTCACCCCGAAAATCTTGACGGTATGCCGTCCGACTATCTCGACAGGCTTGCCGAGCTTACAAAGCACGAAAAGGTTGTTGCAATCGGTGAAACGGGACTTGACTATCACTGGGACACACCTCGCAAATTG
>JBJEOX010000400.1:0-5084 GCA_051880935.1 Ruminococcus sp. | reverse complement strand
GATTGTGCTTACAAGCATAAACGGAGCAGAGATATTTTTCAGCAGGCTCAAAAAGCTTAGAATCGACATCAGAAAGCTTAATAAAATTAAGCTTGCGGTAATCGGAAGCGGTACAGCCGAGGTTCTGGAAAAGCACGGAATTTTCGCCGACCTCGTTCCCGACATTTACACTTCCTCGGCACTCGGAAAAATGCTTGCTGATTCGGTAAATGCCGAAGAAAAAGTGCTTATCCTGCGTGCAAAGCAAGGCTCTGCGGAGCTTACCGAAATACTTGATAAAAATAATATTCGTTATGACGATATAAAAACATACGATTTGACAAGTAATCCGAACGGTGAAATCAACAATGTTGATACCGATTTTATAACCTTTGCAAGCGCATCGGGAGTAAACGCATTTTTTGAAAACGGTTTTAGTATTTCGCCGAAAACTGAAATTATCTGCATAGGCGAGATTACCGCAAATGCTTTGAAACAGCATAACAAAAGCGATTATCGGATTTCAAAAACAAGCAGCATTGACGGAATTATACAGGAAATATTATCGGAGGCAGAAAATGAACAGATTCAGACGGCTGAGAGCCAATAAACAGATACGCAGACTTGTGCGTGAAACACATATAAGTAAGGACGATTTAATTTATCCGATTTTCGTTGCAGAGGGAGAGAATGTCAAAAATCCCGTTTCCTCAATGCCGGGGATATTTCAGTACTCCGTTGACAGACTTGACGAGATTTTAAATCAGATATGCAACAGCAAAATACCCGGAATTCTGATTTTCGGTATTCCAAAGCATAAGGACGAGATTGCAACCTCGGCTTATGACGATAACGGCGTTACTCAACAGGCAATCCGCTATATAAAAAGTAAATACCCCGATTTGCTTGTTATCGCCGACGTTTGCTTGTGTGAATACACATCTCACGGACATTGCGGCGTTGTAAAGGACAATAAAATTCTTAATGATGAAACCCTGCCCCTGCTTGCAAAAATGGCTGTCAGCCTTGCAGAATCGGGTGCAGATATTATCGCTCCGTCCGATATGATGGACGGCAGAGTGGCGTATATCAGGCAGTCGCTCGACGAAAACGGATTTAACGACATTCCGATTATGGCTTACAGCGCAAAGTTTGCCTCTGCATATTATTCTCCGTTTCGTGACGCCGCAGAATCTGCTCCCTGCTTCGGCGACAGAAAGACCTATCAGATGGACTGCGCAAACGGCAAGGAGGCTCTTCGTGAAATTGAAGATGACATTTTCGAGGGTGCCGATATGGTTATGGTAAAGCCTGCGCTTGCGTATCTTGACGTTGTAAAAGAGGCGAGCCGCTATGATTTTCCTTTGGCTGTTTATAACGTCAGCGGTGAATATTCAATGGTGAAGGCGGCGGCGCAGAACGGCTGGATTGATGAAAAGCGCATTGTTATGGAAAATATGACGGCAATCAAGCGTGCCGGAGCAGATATTATCATAACATATCACGCACTTGACGTTGCAAAGTGGCTGGAGGAAGAAATATGAACACATCAGAATCGGAAAGGCTCTATAATCAGGCACTTGAATTTATGCCGGGAGGGGTGAACAGTCCCGTTCGTGCCTGTAGGAACGTCAACAGAACTCCGCTGTTTATTGACCAAGCGACGGGGGATAAGATATACGACGTTGACGGGAACGAATATATCGACTATGTCTGCTCGTGGGGACCGAATATTCTCGGACACTGCAATCCCGAGGTTATTGATGCGGTAAAAAAGACTTGCGAAAAAGGCTTGACGTTCGGCGCCTGTCACGAGGGTGAAATTGAGCTTGCAAGGCTGATTCAGAAGCATATGCCGTCAATGGAAATGCTCCGCCTTGTAAACTCGGGAACAGAAGCGGTAATGAGCGCAATACGTGCCGCAAGAGGTTATACTCACAGGGATAAAATCGTAAAATTCGAGGGCTGTTATCACGGTCACTCCGACGGACTTCTGGTAAAGGCAGGCTCGGGACTTCTCACAAATTCAATTCCCGACAGCGCAGGAGTTCCGAAAGGATATACGGACAACACCTTGCTTGCAGTGTATAATGACGAAAGCTCGGTTGAAAAGCTGTTTGAAGAGCACGGTGATGAAATAGCCTGTATTGTGGTTGAGCCGTGTGCCGCAAATATGGGCGTAGTTCCTCCGAAAAAAGGATTTTTGCAATTTCTTCGTGATATAACCGAAAAGTACAATTCGCTTCTTATTTTTGACGAGGTTATAACAGGCTTTCGCTTATCGCTCGGCGGTGCGCAGGAATATTACGGAGTAACGCCCGACCTTACGACTCTCGGTAAAATTGTCGGGGGCGGTATGCCGCTTGCAGTATACGGCGGAAAGCGTGAGGTTATGGAGTGCGTTGCACCGCTCGGCTCGGTTTATCAGGCAGGCACATTGTCGGGAAATCCCGTTGCAGTCAGCGCAGGAATTGCAACACTAAAAATACTTCAGCGTTCGGAAAACCTGTATACCGAGCTTGATAAAAAAGCAGAGAAAATAGAAAACGCAATGAAAAGCGCAGGACTTAACGTCAATCGTGCAGGCTCGTTGCTCACTGCGTTTTTTACGGATAAAAAGGTGGTTGACTACAACACAGCCAAAGCCTCGGATACAGAGCAATTTGCAAGGTTTTTTACGTATCTTCAGCAAAACGGAATCTACAGTGCGCCGTCGCAGTTTGAGGCAATGTTTGTGTCAATAGCGCACGGTGATGAGGATATTGCATACACCTGCGATGTCATTTCAAAATACAGAATATAGAATTGTATGTAAAAAGCGTCGGAATCAAACCGACGCTTTTGTTATATGTAGTACATTATTTGTTCCTGATTTTCTTCAATAGAACTTCGGTATTGACTGATAATATCAGCAAGAGTAAGATTTTCTGCAAACTTCTGCAAATAAGCGGTCATTTCATCCCAGATACAAGCGTCTACGGCGTTGAACAGAGCAGAGTCGTACTGTGAAGAAAAGTCCACGTTGCCCAAAATGCTCATATCAAGAGCGTCAATTATTTCCCTTACGGTGATTTCTTCGGCAGGTCTTGTCACTATATATCCGCCTTTGGAGCCTTTAAGACCTTTTATTAAATCGGCTTGTCTTAAAACCGTGAGAATTTGCTCAAGGTATTTGCTCGAAATATTCTGGCGCTTTGCGATACTGTAAACAGTAACCGCTTCTTTGTTTTCGGAGTATATCGCTATATCAATCATTGCTATTATGCCGAATTCTACTTTAGTTGAAATTTTCACTTATGAAACCTCCTATTACCTATAAAACATACTGTATTAGTAGTATATCAATTTTGCGAAAAATTCTCAATATTAAAAATTCCAAAAAATATCCTAATAACCTATCAAAATACTATGAAATACAACGAAAGTATATAAAACCTATTGATTTACTATGCAAAGTAGGATATAATAACTTCAACACATTAAACAAGCGACAAATTTCGCAGTACAATAAGAGTTGGGCAGGTGATAATATGAAATTCAATACAGCGTTGCTTCACGGTAATTTCAAATCAGATTCATCAACGGGAGCAACAGTTATGCCGATATATCAGGTCAGCGCATTTTCGCACGATTCTCCCGAAACTCTTGAAAAAATCTTCAACAACAGAGCACCGGGCTTTGCTTATTCAAGAATAAGCAATCCGACGGTTGATTCGTTTGAAAAGAGAATAGCCTCACTTGAAAACGGAATCGGAGCCGCAGCCTGTTCATCGGGTATGGCGGCTGTGACAATGGCACTGCTAAATATTCTTAAATCGGGTGACGAGGTGATTGCAGGCTCGGGACTTTTCGGAGGAACAATTGACTTGTTCGGCGATTTAAAGCCGTTCGGAATAACAGCTGAATTTGTAAACAGCTTTACCGCAGATGAAATAGAGCCGCTGATTACTGAAAGAACAAAGGTGCTTTTTACCGAGCTTATCGGCAACCCAAGACTTGATATTGTCGATATAGAAAGCGTTTCGGCACTTGCTCATAAGCATAACATTCCGCTGATTATCGACAGCACAACGGCTACGCCGTATCTTGTTCATCCAATAGATTACGGTGCAGACATTGTCGTTCATTCCTCGTCAAAGTACATAAACGGAAGCGGAAACGCAATAAGCGGCGTGATTATCGACAGCGGCAATTTCAAGTGGGATGAAAGCAAATACGATTTTGCCAAGGAATATAAAAAGTACGGAAAATTTGCTTATCTTGCAAAGCTGAGAAACGGTATCTGGCGAAATGTCGGCTGTTGCCTTGCCCCGATGAATGCTTTTCTGAATACAATCGGACTTGAAACTCTGGGTCTGAGAATGGAAAGACTTTGCGATAACGCATTACAGCTTGCGGAATTTCTAAACAGCTTTGAAAGCATTGAAGTAAATTACCCTGCACTGCCCGACAGCAAATATTATCCGCTTGCCAAAAAGCAGTTTGGCGGCAAGGGCGGTGCAATTCTGACAATAAGAACAGGCAGTAAGAAAAGTGCATTCAGACTTATGAATAATCTTAAGATTCCGCTTATTGCTACTAACATAGGTGATGTCAGGACTTTAGCTATTCACCCTGCAAGCACAATTTACGCTCATTCATCAGAGGAACAGAAAATCAATACGGGAGTTTATGACGACACAATCAGAATCAGCGTCGGCATTGAAGATATAGAAGATTTGAAAGACGACTTTAAACAGGCGATTGAAAAGTCGGAGGAGGAAAAGTAAATGGCTGTTGATTATGCAACGTTAAAAAAGGGCGGCTTTATGCGCCAGAAGCAAAAGAATAATTTTTCTTTAAGACTGCGTGTTGTAGGAGGAAATCTTACCGCAACTCAGCTTGCAAAGATTGCGGAGGTTGCCGAGAAATTCGGTGACGGTCACGTTCACCTCACCTCACGACAGAGTGTTGAAATACCGTTTATAAAGCTTGATGATATTGAAGAGGTAAAAAATACTCTTGCCGAGGGCGATGTTCAGCCGGGCGTGTGCGGACCGAGAGTGAGGACGATTACGGCGTGTCAGGGACAGGCAATCTGCCCGAGCGGCTGTATAGATACATAT
>JBJEOX010000399.1:0-5095 GCA_051880935.1 Ruminococcus sp. | reverse complement strand
GGAACATACACGCCCTCAATCTGAGAACAAAGCTGTAAAAATTCAGCCTTGCTTTTGCCTTCTTTGCGACATTCTCTGAAAAGATTGATTACTTCAAGGTCAACCTCTTCGCCCTCGCCGATAAAGAAAATATCCACAAAGTCAGCTATAGGTTCGGGATTGCAGGCACAAGGACCTCCTGCAACTACAATCTGCTTTAACTCTTTTCTGTCGCAGCTTTTAATCGGAACATTTGACAGCTTAAGCATATTGAGCATATTCGTAAAGCTCAGCTCGTACTGTAATGTGAATCCGATAAAATCAAAGTCCGACACCGGGTCGCCGCTTTCAAGCGCATAAAGAGGAATGTTGTTTTTAATCATTTCCTCCTCCATATCAATCCAGGGAGCAAACACACGTTCACACCATATATAATCCTCTTTGTTGAACTGACTGTAGAGAATTTTCATTCCGAGGTGCGACATTCCGACTTCATAAGTATCGGGAAAACAGAATGCAAATCTGACGTCTACACTGTTTTTATCCTTAATTACCTCGTTTAGCTCACCGCCGACATACCGTCCGGGCTTCTGAACCTTTAAAAGGAGTTTTTCAACTTCCTTGCTTACCATACTATACCTCCGGTTATTTTATCCCATTAATTATTTTCAACTGATTTTGTCTTAATAATACCTGTTATTCCTGCAAAGCAGTGAAAAGACAAGGTATGTACATACAATCAACAGAGAAAAATTATACTTCGAATTAAACAGCAGAATAAATCCGAAAAATGCAAGCGGAAAAATAATTATAAACGTAATTACATTTATAATTCTTTGTGAAACCGCCTCGCTGAAAAATCTGCTCAGAATCAGATACAAAAGCTGTCCGCCGTCAAGCGACATAACAGGCAGTATATTGAACAGTCCCACAGAAAGATTTGCCGCCGCAGGATAAAGAAAAAAATCATTACCTATTAAGTATAGCAGATAAAAGAGAATAAAACAAATAAAATTAGAAAAAGGTCCGAAAAAAATTATAAGAAAATTTTGTATAAAGCTTCTTTCCTGCCTTTTTCTGTCACTTATTGAGATTTCAAAGAGCGAAATATAAATTTTTTCCGGTGCAAATCCGAAGATACACATAAAAATAATATGCCCTGCTTCGTGGATTATAATTGCAAAAAGGCAGTACATAAAGCTGTCGAAAATTCCTGCAATAACGCAGATTGAGGCAATACAAACTATTAGATAAGAAATTGTTATTTCAGTTTTTAGTATTCTGAATTTCATCTTGAGTGGAAGAACCGAGAAGCTTGTTTAAATCAAAATTATCCGAATTATCAAAGATAGCTGAGTTATTAAGGCTTGAATAATACATCTCACGTGCTGCCGCATAGACATCTCCGCCGATTGTTTTAATCACAAGGGCTGCAAGTGCAATAAGGATACAGACGATAAGCTGTATTGTAATAAGGAGCTGTCCGGGTGAATTATCTTTCTTTTTCTTAATTTTTTGATTTACATTATCATCATTTTCTTCAAGGTTTGCAGAGCCGACAACGGGATATTCGCAATTTGTAACGGATTCCCACCCCTCGTCATATGTAATAGAATTTCTGTTTTCTTCATTCAAAAAAATCACCTCAACACAATATATGCGTTGAGGCGGACAAATTTAACCAAGTCTTTTAAAATCACCTTTTACAAGATTTATGAAAAAACATATTGCAAGCATAAGTGAGCCAAGCTCTGCAATCGGGAAAGCATACCATACTGCTGACAAATCAAATACTATTGAAATAAAATACGCTATAGGCAGAATCAAAACAAGCTGACGGCAGAACGACATAAGCAGACTGCGTATCCCCTTTCCGACAGCCTGAAAAAGTGTTGTAAATAAAACACCGGCCGCCGCAGGAATAAAGCACAAGCTTATTATCCTGAAAGCAGGAACACCTATGCTCATAATCTCCTCTGTTCCGCCGAACATAGAGAGAAGAACATCGGGAATCGTCCACATAAGCACTGTTCCTATCGTCATTATAATAACGGCAATTACGATTCCGTGCTTTAGCGCAGAATACAGACGCTTTTTATTACGTGCTCCGTAATTATATCCGATAATCGGCATAACGCCCTGATTGAGTCCGAAACAAGGCATAAACACAAAGCTTTGCAGCTTATAGTAAATTCCGAGAACTGTAACAGACGCTTCTGACGCCGCCAGAATTGCGTTAAGTCCGATTATCATAATTGAACCTATTGACTGCATAATAATTGACGGGAGTCCGACTGCATAGATATTTCTTAGCGTTGAAAAATTGATTCTGAAGTTTTTGAATGAAATTTTAACCTCGTGCTTCTTGCAGAAAAGAACGATTACAGAAAATAACATTCCGCAGAATTGTCCGAATACCGTTGCAATTGCCGCACCTCTGACACCCAGCTCCGGGAAAAATCCGATTCCGAAAATCAGCAGTGGGTCAAAAATAATATTTACAGCCGCACCGACAAGCTGAAAAAGCATCGGAAATATCATATTTCCTGTTGCCTGCAAGGTTTTTTCAACCATAACCTGAACAATAGAAAAGAACGAAAAGCACAGAACTATTGAGAGATACTGAACGCCGTATTCTACAATTTTTACATTACTGCTGTAAGCGTTCATAAAAGGTGTTGAAACGAATAAACCAAGAATAAGGAAAAACAGATAGCTTACAATACAAGTAAGAAGTCCGTGAGTAGCCGCTGAATCTGCCTCCTCGAAATTTTTCTCGCCGAGTTTTCTTGAAACAAGCGAGTTTACGCCAACTGCTGTACCGACTGCTACGGCTATAAGAAGCATTTGCAGAGGAAATGCAAACGACATTGCAGTAAGTCCGTTTAAATCGTACTGTCCGATGAATATACTGTCTACTACGTTGTACATAGCCTGAATTGTCATTGAAAAAATCGCAGGAAGCGACATTGTCAGAATCAGCTTTGTCATCGGCATAGTGCCCATTTTGTTTTCAGTTTTAATTTCTTTATTTTTTACTTCCGCTGTTTTTTCCATCGTCCTATCTCCCCTTCACACTAAAAAGGCAGAAATACATTTCTGTAATCTGTCGAAAAATTATCTAATCTTCCTTATTTTTCGATATATCATATAAAATAAAAGCATAATAACCGCACCGGTTATTACTCCGGAAAAGTCCAGTAATACGTCAGATATCTGTCCTGACCTTCCCGCAACATTCAGCTGAATAGTTTCGTCAATAACCGCAGTTGCAAGTCCTGCAAAAAGAATCTGTGAATAGTATCTGTACGGCTTTGTTCGTGAAAATGAATAAGCACAGCTTACAAGCAACATACCGATTGCAGTATATTCTGCAAAATGTGCGGCTTTTCGCACTATATGGTCGGTGAGTTCCGTGCTGAATCCGAGAAAATCAAGTATATTTTGCAAAATACCCATTACGCTTTCGCTTTCCTCACCCGACAAGTCAGCAGGCATTGAGGAATGAATAAACGCAAAAGCAATCATTCCTGCTGTTAGAATGAAAACAATTACACGAAAACGTAAGGAAGTCTGACTCTTTTTCATATCATCACTCCTCAGTATATTGTACAGGAAATAAATATAATGTCAATGCAGGTATGATGAATTTATCAATATGTATAAATTAGTCGATAAACAGCGGGTTTAAAATATAGAGTTTTATATTCTTTTAGTATTGAAAATTCCTTAGTTTTCTGTTATACTTAACCTTGTTTTGCAATATCTGTATTTTAATTTAAACAAGCATTTGTAAAGGAGTTATTATGTTTCTTAATTACTTAATTGTGTTTTTAATTTCTATGGTTCCGATTGTTGAGCTAAGAGGTGCTATTCCCGTAGCAGTTGGTATGGGACTTGACCCTGTAATATCATATATAATCTGTATAATCGGCAATATGCTTCCTGTTCCGATTATTTACTTTTTTGCAAGAAAGGTGCTTATCTGGGGCAAGGACAAAAAGTATATCGGAAAATTCTTTACTTTTTGTATCGAAAAAGGTGAAAAAGGCGGCAAAAAACTACAGAAAAAAGCAGGCAGAGGTCTTTTCATTGCACTTATGCTGTTTGTCGGAATACCCATTCCCGGAACAGGTGCATGGACAGGAACACTTGCCGCAAGCTTTCTTGATATGGGATTCAAAAAGAGCGTAATCGCAGTTATGCTCGGTGTTCTGATTGCAGGCGTTATTATGGCTCTGGCAAGTATGGGAGTATTCGGCGGACTAAGCTTCCTCTTTGCACCGAAATCATAAAATAATATTTTGGGCGGCTTTTGCTGCCCTTGTTTTTTAGGAGGGATTATGCAAAAATCAAACAATTTTGACGTTGTAATTATCGGCGGCGGAGCATCAGGGTTGATGTGCGCTATAAGTGCAAAGCAGAAGAATAAAAATATTTCCGTGGCAATAATTGAAAAAAATGACAGAGTCGGCAAAAAACTGCTTTCAACGGGCAACGGCAGATGTAATTTAACTCACACTGATATCACTGCTGAAAAATACTGCGGCTCGTTTAAAAACCAAAGCAACGCTGTTTTTGAAAAATATGATACCAAAAGAGTGCTTGATATTTTTAAAAAGCTCGGTCTGCTCACTTTTTGCGATAATGAGGGAAGATATTATCCTCTGTGCAAACAGGCGAGTGCTGTGCTTGATGTGTTGAGATTTGCTTGTGAAAGGCTGAATGTTGAAATCTTCTGCGGAGAAAATATTAGAAGTATTAAAAGAAATAACGGCTGTTTTTCAGTGAAAACCGATGAAAATGAGTTTGTTTCAAAAAAACTGGTAATCGCAAACGGCTCAAAGGCGGCTCCAAAGCTCGGCGGAAATTCAAGCTCCGCTGATTATCTTAAAAATTTTGGTATAACTACATTATTAGATAGTAAAACTAAAGAAGAAAGTTCAACAGACAGACAATTCTCATCTTTAGTACTTGGTGGTATGTCTTATGGTATATCTCCACTTGAAATAGCTGCTGCTTATGGTGCTTTAGCCAATGGTGGAAATTATATAGAGCCTACAGTATTTACAACAATAACAACTTATGATGGAAATTTATTAGTTAAAGCTAATCC
>JBJEOX010000398.1:0-5145 GCA_051880935.1 Ruminococcus sp. | reverse complement strand
GCTTTCGGTTGGCGTTGATATTATGGCAGGCTCTCTTATAAAAAATCCCGGCGGCGGAATTGCCCCGACAGGCGGCTATATTGCAGGCAAAAAAGAGCTTGTCGAGATGTGCGCCTACAGACTTACAACTCCCGGTACGGGCAAGGAAATCGGAGCTACACTTAGCACAAGCAGAGAAATGTTTATGGGCGCATATCACGCTCCGCACGTAACGGGTGAAGCGCTAAAAACCGCAGTTTTTGCTTCTGCACTTTTTGAAATTTTAGGATATGACACAACTCCTAAGTATAACGAGAACAGGGGAGATATAATTCAGCTTATTATGCTCGGCAACGAGGAAAAGCTAATCAGCTTTTGCGGCGGAATTCAGAGCGGCTCGGCTGTTGACAGCTTTGTTCAGCCCTTGCCCTCGGATATGCCGGGATATGAAAGTCAGGTTATTATGGCGGCAGGTGCGTTTACTCTCGGTTCGTCAATTGAGCTTTCGGCCGACGCACCTCTGCGTGAGCCGTATGCTGTGTGGATGCAAGGCGGACTCAACTTTCACAGCGGAAAGTTGGGAGTAATGTTTGCCGCAGATAAAATTTTAAAAGATATGGAAAAAACGCTTGGCAATTAACCAAGCGTTTTACTTTACCTTAATTTTTTAAAAAAGTCTTTAAGCAAAGCCGAACATTCATCAGCCATAATTCCGCCGACACATTCGGGTTTAAAGTTGTACGGCATTTCAAAGAGATTTGTAATTGTACCGCAGGAGCCGTTTTTAAAATCATAAGCACCGAAGTAAACCTTTGGTATGTGAGCATTGATAATCGCACCCGCACACATCGGGCAGGGTTCAAGCGTAACATACAGCTCGCAGTTCCATAATCTCCAACCGCCCAGTGCTTTACAGGCGTTGTCAATCGCCTCAATTTCTGCGTGAAGAAGTGCATTCTTTGCTTTTTCACGTCTGTTTCTGCCTTTTGATATTATTTCGTTATTTCTTACTATAACTGCGCCAACGGGAACTTCACCGTCATCATAAGCTTGCTTAGCCATTTCATATGCTGCAAGCATAAATTCGTTTATCATATTTATACAACCTTTAAGCTTGTGACGGTTTCAATAATAAATACACTCAGTACAAATATAACTCCGGGATTGATGAAAAATGCTTTCATTTTTTCCTTGAGGCTAAGCATATTTGAAAGCTGATTATCACTTTGCTGAATTGATTTGTCGGAAATTCTGAAATAATTTTTATCCTTTTTAATGAGATAAAAGAATGAAATCAAACCGAGAATACAGAAAGAAGCAATCAGAATGAAGTAAATCATCATAAAAATTCTGTCGCTGAACACACCTGTACTTTGCAGAACGTCAAGCATAACGGCATAAAAATTGTTCAGAAAATGGATGATGATTGACGGAATAATTGAATTTGTTTTGCAGGCGGCGTAAGCCAGAACAAGACCGAGAACAAAAGCAAACGGAATCTGAGCAATATTGCCGTGCATTGCACCGAAGATTATTGCAGAGGTGATTATCGCAAATGAGTCACCGAATTTGCGTAAAGTACCCATAAAAATGCCTCTGAAAGCAAATTCTTCGGCAAAAGCAGGCACTAAAGCGGTTGAAATAATGTAGAGTACAATTTCCAAAGGAGTTGAAACATTTTCAGACATACTGACTGAGTTCTGAAGTCCGAAAAACGAAAAGTTAGTCTGCACCATATCCGAAGCGGTGTTTGCAACCATTGCAACAGCCATTCCGACAAATACCAATGCCCATAACTCCTTCTGACGGACATAACCTGTTTTTATTGTATCAGACATATTTCTGCCGGAAAATAAAAAGTAAAACAGACCGGGGATAAATGCGGAGAAAACAGAAATGAATATTTCAATAAAAAATAATGAAGCAGTATCAATTGATGCAAACGATGATACTGCGAACATTATTCCCAAGCCAAATGATGTTGCATACATTGATGCAAGATATGCAAATACAAAAAAGCCTAAGCCGCTTGCTGTCTTTTTAATTGTACGTTCCTGACAGAATCTTAAATAATTCTGTCTGTTAAAATACTGTGTTGAATTATATATCATTATTTTATCACTTCCATTTTAAATATTTTAACATACAAACAGCGATAATTCAAGGAAAAACGATAAAGTATGTTTTATTACAACAGCTTTTCTCGAAAAAATTGACACTAAATGATTATTGTGCTAAAATTTAAGATAGAATATATGTTGATAAGGGAGGGGTAAGATGCAAAACAGCGATGTAACAGTAGTCAGTGCGAAACGAGGACTGTTTAACCTCAATTTAAAAGAGCTATGGAAATACCGTGACCTTGTTATTCTTTTTGTTAAGCGTGATTTAAAAAACGTATATAAGCAGACAGTTCTCGGACCTCTCTGGATTGTAATAAATCCGTTCCTTTCAACATTTGTGTTTACCGTTATTTTCGGAATGATTGCGAATATCTCCACCGACGGTATTCCGCAGTTTCTGTTCTATATGTCCGGTAATATTTTATGGTCATACTTTTCTAACTGTTTTAACCGTGCCTCGTCTACTTTTCTGAGTAATGCAAGAATATTCGGTAAGGTTTATTTTCCACGTCTTGTAATGCCGTTGTCCGGAATAATCTATAACTCCATTACTTTCCTTGTGCAGTTTGTGATGTTTTCAATTCTTGTGGCGGTATATGCATTTACTGGGGAGAACGTTCACCCAAATCTTCTTGTTCTGGCATTGCCGGTTCTTCTGATACATATTGCGTTTCTGGGTACGGGTATGGGTCTGATTATTTCATCTCTGACAACAAAGTATCGTGACTTAAATGTTCTGGTATCCTTTGGCTTAACGCTTTGGATGTATCTTACACCCGTAGTATATCCTGTTTCGCAGATTCCTGAAAGCTTCCGCTGGATTATGCTTCTCAATCCTGTTGCACCTATATTAGAAACATTTCGATACGCATTTCTCGGCAGCGGCAGCTTTGAGTGGTTTTACCTTTTGATAAGTGCAGTTGTAACTTCATTAATTTTGATATTGGGTATGATAGTATTTAATCAGGTAGAAAAGAATTTTATAGATACGGTCTGAAATATGAGAGAAAATTGTGTAATAAAAACCGAAAATCTTACAAAAGAATATAAGCTCGGAGTAATCGGCTCAGGTACTTTAAGGCACGATTTGCAAAGCTGGTATGCCCGAAAAAGAGGAAAAGATGACCCTAATCTGAAAATCGGAGCGAATCAGTACAGTGCAGGCGAGCGTTTTCTTGCTCTTGATTCTCTTGATATTGAAATTGACAGGGGTGAGAGAGTCGGAATAATCGGTGCCAACGGAGCAGGAAAGTCAACCTTTTTAAAGCTTTTATCCAGAGTTACTTCTCCGACAGACGGCGAAATCAGATTCAGAGGCAGAATTGCAAGTATGCTCGAAGTAGGAACAGGATTTCACGGTGAGCTTACCGGAAGAGAAAATATTTATCTGAACGGTGCTATACTCGGAATGAGCAAAGCAGAGATAACAGAAAAGATTGATAAAATCATTGAATTTTCCGAATGTGAAAAGTTTATTGACACTCCCGTAAAACGCTATTCTTCGGGAATGTTTGTAAAGCTTGCATTTGCTGTTGCCGCTCACCTTGACGCTGAAATTCTCATAATGGACGAGGTGCTTGCGGTGGGAGATATGCAGTTTCAGAAAAAGTGTATTGCTAAAATGCGTGAGCTTGCATTGAATGAAAACCGCACTGTGCTTTATGTTTCCCACAATATGAACACAATAAGAGAGCTTTGCAGCAGGTGCATTGTGCTTGACCACGGTAAGAAGATTTTTGACGGCGATGTTGAAAACGCAATCAAAATTTATCTTGGCGGTGAACAGGACGATTTTGCTTTCTATGACTATAACGGAAGTCATAAAGAGCCTTGCAAGCGTAATGACATTGAGCTTTTACGGGCAGGCTACTACGGCAAGACAGACAATTTGTTTTATAATGACGAAATAATGCCGCTTGAGCTTGAGTGGCAGAATAAAGAGGATATTGTTAATCTTTGCCTGCGTGTTGAGGTAAGTGATTTCAGGCGTTTTCCTGTTACCGCTTTTGTTATTGAGGACTTTTATTCGGGCAAAAAGGGCGAAAAAGCTTCAAAGCGTTTTAAAATCAATATTGCTCAGATTGCAAGAGGAGGATATTACACACGCTATGTTTTCTACAACAGAAAAAGTGATACCTTGCCGTATGAAAGCGTTGAAATTGTGGCAGGACTTCGTTTTCGCAAAAGAATGCCTGAGCAAAACGGAAATCGCTGGCAGAAAGCGTGGGGAAGTGTGATTATGGACGAAATAGAGCTTGACGCTGAAAATTAACAGTTACATAAATTAACGGCTGTTCACTATCAAAGCGAACAGCCGTTTAAGTTTATTGGATTTTATTCAATACCGAGAAGTTCTTTTGAAGATTTTACAAGGGATTCGCAGATTGCTTCTGCATCTGCTTTGTCAGAACCTACGGCAGTAATGTAGAGCTTAATTTTCGGTTCTGTACCGCTCGGACGGATAATAACAGCATTGTCACCCTCAAGATTGAGTGAAATAACATTTGACTTAGGAAGATTGATGTCGCTGTCTTTACCTGTTGTAATGTCAGTTTCTTTCTTAAGCAGGTAGTCGCAAACCTTTACAACCTTATATTTATCAACCGCTTCGGGCATATTATCTCTTATACTGCTCATCATGTCAGACATTTTCTGCATTCCTGCAGCGCCCTCAAATTCAAATGAGTAGGTTTTGTTGAGGTAATAGCCGAACTCCTCATAAAGACCGTCAATCACTTCTGCAAGCGACTTGCCCTGCTTTTTATAATAAGCCGCCATTTCACAAACAAGCATAGAAGCAACAACAGCGTCTTTATCTCTTACATAGCTGCCGGACAGATAGCCGTAGCTTTCTTCATAACCAAAAATAAATCTGTCAGCCTCGCCCCTGCTCTCAAGAATACCGATCTGCTCGCCGATAAACTTGAAACCTGTCAGCACGTCAATCAGCTCAACGCCGTACTTTTCAGCAATTCTCTTAACGATATCCGTTGTTACAATTGTTTTTACAGCAACAGGTTTTTCAGGCATAGTACCCTGTCTT
>JBJEOX010000397.1:0-5240 GCA_051880935.1 Ruminococcus sp. | reverse complement strand
ATTCTCTGCATCAACCGTCACGGAAAAATCATTCTTCCGCAGGGCAGCGACGCAATTCAGCCCGACGATACGGTTATTGTAATTACGAAGCACAAGGGCTTAAGCGACCTTGACGATATATTCAGCAAGCATTGAGGGTAGTTTTTACGTATGAATAAACGTCTTATTGTCTATATACTCGGCTGGGTTCTCATTATTGAGGGTGCGGCTATGCAGATTGCAACAGTGACCTCGTTTATTTACGGTGAACACGAGGGGTTGTATTTTCTGTTTACGGGTGCGGCAAGCGCAATTCTCGGCTTGCTTGCAATAAAAATTAAAAAGCCTAAAAATATGGTGCTCTATCAGAAGGCAGGCTTTGCGGCAACAGCGCTGAGCTGGATTATTATGTCGCTTATCGGCTGTATGCCGTTCTGGCTGAGCGGTGAAATTCCGAGCTTTATTGACGCATTTTTTGAAACCGTTTCGGGTTTTACCACAACAGGCTCGTCGGTTCTTCCTAATGTTGAAGCTTTAAGTCACGGTATGCTTATCTGGCGAAGCTTTCTCAACTGGCTGGGCGGAATGGGCGTTATTGTGTTCCTGCTTGCGATTATCCCGAAATTGGGCGGTCAGCAGAACATTTTCCTTATGAAAGCAGAAAGCCCCGGTCCGATAATCGGTAAGGCTGTTCCCCATATGCGACACTATGCCGCTTTGCTTTACGGCATATACATCGGACTCACTGCGCTTGAAATCATACTTCTACTTTGCGGCGGAATGGGATTTTTTGACGCACTCAACACAAGCTTTGCAACGGCAGGCACAGGCGGATTCGGAATACACGCCAACAACATTGCCGCCTATGACACCTACTATTTTCAGACGGTCATAGCAATATTTATGCTGTTGTTCAGCCTTAACTTTTCGTTCTACATTCTCCTTATTGCAAAGAAATTCAAGCAGGCGTTCAGAATGGAAGAGCTGTGGGTTTATCTGGGAATCATTGTCGTTTCAATCGCAATAATCACAATTAACATCAGTTCCCTCTACCCCACGCTTTATGAATCGTTCCACCAGAGCTTTTTCTATGTGTCATCAATCATCACGACAACGGGCTTCGGAATCGGCGACGTTAACCACTGGCCTGCACTTTCAAAGGCTGTAATCGTAGTTATAACCTTTATCGGGGCAATGGCAGGAAGCACGGGCGGCGGATTCAAGATTTCAAGAATTCTGATTCTATGCAAAGAGGTCAAAAAGGAGTTTGCTCTGCTTATCCACCCGAGGAACGTCAAGGCTGTTAAAATGGACGGCAAGACCGTTGACCACAGCGTTATGCGAAGCACCTCGGTATTTCTTGTGGTGTATATGGGAATCTTCGTTTTCAGCTTTCTGCTGATTTCGATTGAGAACAAGGACTTTTTAACAAGCTTTACAAGCGTTGCGGCAAACCTGAACAACACAGGTCCGGGACTCGGAGAAGTAGGCCCCGTAGGCAATTATGCAAGCTTCAGCATACTGTCAAAGAGCGTGCTTATTTTTGATATGCTTGCAGGCAGACTCGAGCTGTTCCCGTTGCTTTTGTTGTTCTCACCGTCAGCGTGGAAAAAATCCTGATAAAGCATTTTTTACACAATAGCATAAACAAACGGCAGGACTGCATTTTGCAGACTGCCGTTTTTGTATTCAAATACTATTATATTTTATCAATTTGTTTTTCAATTTCGGCAGTAACCTCGCTCATTTTTACATCAAGTGCAACGCATATTCTGTAAAAGGTTTCAAGAGTGGGTTTGCGCTCGCCTCTTTCAATTGCACTCAGGTGTGTTCTTCCTATGTCTGACAAACCGCTCAATACCTCTTGTGAAATATTCTTTTTCTTTCTGTACTCGGAAATAACCTCGCCGACAATTTTTGAATCAAGCATTGGTACAAACATATTATCACCCGGTAATAGTGTATATGTTTTTTGTGCAAATTATGAATACATATGTTGACATTTGAATACTTATGTGTTATTTTAAATATAAATCAACTTATATCTATTATTGACCGTTCCCTACATTAGTTATAAATACAAAAATCCATATCTGCGGCAACGCCGCAGATAAATTAATTCGGCAATATAATTTTGAATTATTCCAACCTATCCACCCGACCAAAATTCCGAATTACTCATTCCGAATTCCGAATTCCGAATTAAATTGTTATTTATTTTTCAAAATCATACAATAAATTTTGAAATACCTATTGACAAACAATAATATCGGTGATATATTTATATTAACATATGAACATTTATTCATATGTTCAACTATTCTAAATTAAGGGGAATCTTTATGGAGAATAAAATCACACCTGCACAGCATACCGAAATGCCCGACCTTGAGGTGCTGTTTGACCTTGCAGACCTTTTTAAGGTGTTCGGCGACTCAACGAGAATCAGAATTATGTTCACAATCTCCGACAACGAAATGTCGGTTTTAAGCATTGCCGAGGCGTTGAATATGGAGCAGAGCACTATTTCTCACCAGCTTCGTGTACTGCGACAGAACAAGCTTGTGCGTGTGCGCAGAGAGGGCAAGCAGATTTACTACAGCCTTGACGACGACCACGTTAAGAAAATCATTGAAATGGGACTTGACCACGTTCTCGAATAAGGAGGATTTATGAAAAAATACACCTACACTCTTGAAAATCTCAACTGCGCTCACTGCGCATCAAAAATTGAAAGCAAGATTGCAAATACTCAGGGGTTTGAAAACGTAAGCTTTAATTTTGCTACAAAAACTCTTTCATTCTCCACCGAAAACTCCGAATCACTTTTACAGGTTCAGCAGATTTGCGACAGCATTGAGGACGGCGTAACAGTAGTTGACAGCAGTAAAAAAACAAAAGAAAAGCAATCGGGCAAAATAAATGCGGATACCGTAATGCTGATTATCGCAATCGTTCTCGGTGCGGCGGCGTTTGTTCTGCACCTTGTACTGCCCGATAATCAGACTTTTTCAACCGTTATTCTCTTTATTCTAAGCGTAGCGGCAACGTTGCTTTCGGGATATAAAATTTTCCTGAAAGGTATAAAAAACGCAGTCAGGCTGAAAATTGACGAAACCGTACTGCTTGCTGTTGCGGTTGTAGCCGCTTTCTGTCTTGGAGAATTTGTTGAGGCGGCTATGGTAACAATCCTCTTTTCTCTCGGTGAATTTATCGAGGATATAGCCGTTGACGCATCACGCAGAGATATTGAAAAGCTTGCGCAGATTCGCCCCGACACTGCAACAATCGTTAATAACGGAATTGAAACCGTTGTTCCTGCCGAAAGCGTAAAAACAGGCAGTATCATAACGGTAAAGCCCTACGAAAGACTTCCGCTTGACGGCATTGTTACAAACGGAAAATCGACTCTTGACACCTCCGCACTTACAGGCGAGAGCCTGCCTGTTGACATATCGGTCGGCAGTGAAGTAATGAGCGGTGCAATCAACGGAAGCGGACTTATTGAAATCAGGACTACTAAGGAATACGGCAACAGCACGGCATCAAGAATTTTACAGCTTGTTGAAGATGCCGCCGCCCGCAAGGGACAAAAGGAAAAGCTAATTACTCGCTTTGCGTCAATCTACACACCGATTGTAATTATCATCGCCGCCGCAATTGCGTTTATTCCTCCCCTGCTCGGTTCGGGCGAGTTCAGCGAATGGATTTACAGAGCGCTTGTCTGTCTTGTTGCCTCCTGCCCATGCGCTATTGTAATTTCAGTTCCCCTCTCCTACTATTCGGGAATCGGGGCGGCTTCCAAAATCGGCGTTCTTATAAAGGGCGGAAAATACATTGAGGCTCTTGCAAAGGCTGACTCGTTCGTCTTTGACAAAACAGGAACGCTGACAAGCGGAAAGCTTGAAGTTGAAAGCATTACTGTCTTTGGCGGTCACGATAAGAATGAAGTTCTCGCACTTGCCGCCGCCTGCGAAAAGCATTCCGTTCATCCCGTTGCAACTGCGATTAAGAAAAAAGCAGAGGGGCTTGATTTACCTCAGCTTTCCGACTACAGCGAATCGGCAGGTCACGGCACAAGTGCAGTTTACAACGGCAAGAAGCTTGAATGCGGCGGAATTAAAATTCTGAGTGACGAGCAGAAAAAGCTTGCAGGCAACGCATCTGTCTTTGTCGTATACGACGGTGAGCTTATAGGCGCATTGAGCGTGAGCGACTCTGTAAGGGCTGAATCGCAACAGGTTATTTCAACGCTGAAAAAGCTCGGCGTTAAGAACACCGTAATGCTTACGGGCGACTCAAAAAACAACGCCGAAAAGGTAAGCGAAAAGCTCGGACTTGACATGTGCTATTCAAATCTTCTCCCGAGCGACAAGCTTGACAAGGTTGAAGAAATCAAAACGCTGTCAAAGGCTGTCTGCTTTGTCGGCGACGGAATCAACGACGCTCCCGTACTGTCGGCAAGCGACTGCGGAATCGCAATGGGACTGGGCAGTGAGGCGGCAATTGAAGCGTCTGACGCAGTGCTTTCTTCGGGCAACCTTGTAAAGCTCCCCGATGCAATTAAGCTGTCACGCAGGGTTATGAGAACCGTCAAGACAAACATAGCTTTTGCACTCACAATTAAAGCGGCTGTAATTATCCTTGCGGCATTCGGTTTTGCATCAATGTGGATGTCGGTAATTGCAGATACGGGCGTAAGCGTTGCCTGCGTACTGTACGCCGCAAGACTTTTAAAGTCAAAATAAATTGTAAAAGCATTTGAAAATATTAGGGAATACAGGCTTTGGAAAACCGGACCTGTATTTCCCTTTTTCATTATGCGCCGCTTTGTAGGTTGTTCTTGACTAACCGACAATAACCGATTAAAATAGCATATTAGAGCATAAAACCAGCAGGCATATAATGGTAATATGCCTTAAAAATCTATAATTAAGCGGTGTTTGTTTTGATAAAGCTATTGACAAGGCTGTTTGTAAAAAACAGCGACGATATAAAAAATCCCGAGGTTCGTGCCGCATACGGCAATATGTCGGGAATTGTGGGAATTTTCATCAACCTCTGCCTTTTTGCCGCCAAGCTGACAGCGGGAATTGTGTCGGCATCAATTTCCGTAATTGCCGACGCTTTCAACAACCTTTCCGACGCAGGAAGCTCGGTTGTAACATTTCTCGGATTCAAGCTTGCAAGCCGTCCTGCCGACAAGGAACATCCCTTCGGTCACGGCAGATACGAATACGTTGCAGGGCTGGGAATCTCGG
>JBJEOX010000396.1:0-5250 GCA_051880935.1 Ruminococcus sp. | reverse complement strand
CTTATAAATTACTCCAACTTATCCACTCGACCATAATTGTACATTGTTAATTGTTTATTTGCTAAATTATGGTTAATATTTAAAAGTCAAGCGCAGTCAAAAAGACTGCGCTGTGAGCTGTATTCTGATTTACTGCTTTGGTGTTTCACTGTCCCAGAGCTCTTTTATTGCTGTTACGTTGCCTGCAAGGCTCTGAATGTCTGAGGGAATGATAATTTTTGTAGCTTTGCCGTCAGCAGCCTTTGTAAATGCTTCGAGAGATTTGAGCTGAATAATGCGCTCTGTGGGAGCTGCCTCGTTTAACATTCTGAGTGCGTCTGCGTTAGCCTTCTGCACTGTGAGAATAGCCTCTGCTTCACCCTGTGCCTCACGGATTTTCTGCTCCTTGACAGCATCTGCCTTAAGGATTGCAGACTCCTTCATACCCTCGGCAACAAGAATCTGACTGCGCTTTTCGCCCTCTGCATCGAGGATTCTTGCACGGCGTTCACGCTCTGCCTTCATCTGCTTTTCCATTGCATCCTGAATTTCACGGGGCGGAAGAATGTTTTTAAGCTCAACACGAATAACCTTGATACCCCAGGCGTCTGTTGCTTCGTCAAGGATAATTCTGATTTTATCGTTGATTGTGTCACGTGAGGTAAGCGTATTATCAAGCTCCAGGTCGCCGATAATATTACGCAGAGTAGTTGCAGTGAGGTTTTCGATTGCGCTTAACGGGCGCTCAACGCCGTAGCAGTAGAGCTTAGGGTCAGTGATTTCAAAATACACTACCGTATCAATCTGCATTGTTACGTTATCTCTTGTGATTACAGGCTGAGGCGGAAAGTCAACAACCTGCTCCTTAAGTGAAACCTTTTTTGAGATTTTGTCAAGGAACGGGATTTTTACGTGAAGTCCTGTGTCCCATGTTGCATAATATGCTCCAAGACGTTCAATAACATAAGCGTGTGCCTGCGGTACAATTTTAATATTGCTTATTACTACAAGAAGCACAATAAAAACTATGATACCGATAATAATTAAACCTATGAATCCTTCCATAATTTACACCTCTATGTTTTCTGCCGGCTCAACAATGAGCTTTACTCCCTCAATTGAGAGCACTTTTACTTTACTGTCTTTTGAAATTGGTGCAAACTGTGACTTTGCAGTCCAGATTTCACCCTCTACCTTTACCTGCCCGACCTTCTGAACGTCCTCAATATCAGCAAGGACGATTCCAATTTTACCGATAAGTCTGTCTGCATTTGTGCTTGTTACACCCTTTTTTTGTTTCCACTTGTTTATGAGCGGACGTGTTACAATAAGCGAAACAAGAGTAACAACAAGAAATACCGAAGTCTGAATCGGAATGGAATTTGTAAAAATTGAAGTGATTGCGGCGCACACCGAGCCGAGCACAAACCAGATTGACACAAGCTGTGACGTAAACGCTTCGCATACAGCCATCAGTACTGCAAAACCTATCCATATGAAAGGCATATATTGTTCCATAAGATTACTCCTTTCTTGCTATAATTCTATCATAACAAACACGGATAGTCAAATTATTTGAATAAAAATATACACTTTTAATTTATTATATGTTATAATTAAGGTAAATATTAAAATACAGGTGATTATATGGCTTTTGATACATTTGATGAGGGCGTAACATTAGGCGGTGTAAGAAGTAAAAACGAAATCAGAATTCTTATCTGCTATCTTTTAAACTGCGTTAAAGAAAATATGGATAAAGAGCTTGTTGTTCAGGCGATTACAATTGACGAGCTTGCAAATTATTTTGAAGTCAGTGCCGCCTTTGACGATCTGATTAAAAACGGAAACATTAAAGAAAGTGAAATTATTGACGGAATTCAGACGTATGAGCTTA
This sequence comes from Ruminococcus sp., assembly GCA_051880935.1. Lineage (GTDB taxonomy): Bacteria > Bacillota > Clostridia > Oscillospirales > Acutalibacteraceae > Ruminococcoides. The sequence continues at coordinate 3,374 of JBJEOX010000396.1, read as the reverse complement.
CCGACAACGGAAAAATGATTGCAAATCAGCTTGAAAGCATACTTTCCTACACAGTTAAAGAAAAGGCGTATGCAAAAGCAATACAGCTGCTCGGCGAAAAGAAAAAGCGCCGTGAAAACTCGGTTGATATAAAGAAAACCGAAAACGGCTTTGACGTAATCTGCAAAATTTCGGGCGGAGATATGGATTTGCTTACCTTTACGCTTTACGCCCCTACCTTTGAGCAGGCTATGTTAATGAAAAAGAACTTTTTTGACAATCCCTCAACCGTTTACAAGGTTATGCTTGCACTTATGACAAAGGATAAGGAAAATGTCGGCGAGGCGCTTGAAGAGCTTTACGGTGTTTTATAAAACTAAAAGAACAAATTGAGTGAGAGCAGCAATGTTACCCCGGGCACTCCGCCTGCGACCGACACGATTATTGAAAGCAGGCTTATGGGCAGAAAAACGCCTGTAAAGCCTGAGGTCAGGTTTATCGCTGTCAGCGTTGCCGCACCCACAAGCATTGACAAAAGCGACCGTTTAAGAGGGTGCTTGCTTTTTGATATGTAATGGATAACTGCAAAAATCAGAAAAATTGACACGAAAATGATTGCTAATCCCCACAGCGGCATAATAACATCTCCAGAATAAAATAGACCGTCGGACATACCTCCGACGGTCTATAATTATGCTTGAAAATCAAAAGATATTACTGTGTAGTAAGCACACCGAAATAGGAAAGTACGTTAAGTGCGATTACAAAGAGTACGAATACTGCAGCAAACACCTTTGTCCAACGGGAAAGAAACGCATCAATTGAACGAGCCTTGTTCTTTGAAAAATAAGAGTCAGCCGCACCTGTTACAACGCCAAGACCCTGCTGGTTGCCTTCCTGAAGAATAATTACAACGATGATTGCTATTGAAACGATGCCGAGAACAACACCGAGAACAATACCTAAAACGCCCATTTTTCATCTTCCTTTCATTAAAATGATATAATACACGATAATCTGCATTAATTAACTATTATATAGTATCATATAAATTTTATTTTTGCAAGGGGAATTTTATATTTTTCAATATATGTTTTCAATATTTCACTTTAAAGCAGTGAAAGCTGTTCGTCCGACGTATCTTCGTTTGACGGCAAAGCACCCAAAGCAGGCAAAGAGCGTGTTCTGTAACGCTGCGGCTTTGCAAAAAATCCCTCTTTGTATTCGGAAATCTCAAAGAGCCTGTGACCTTTTTTGAGTTTCATAACGGCTACGCCCTGCGTTGAACGTGTTGCTTTAAGCGATAAAGCTCCTGTGTGTACAAGCAACATTCTGCCTGATGACGCTTTAAACAACACCTCCCTGTCGTCTTCAAGATACAACATTCCCGTAATAGGTGACTTGTCGGAATATGCGCCTGTCAGCTTTTTGCGGTTTGTCTTTGTGACATATGCTTCAAGCGGTACCTTTGCCGCCTTTCCGTTTTCAAAGGCGAAGAGTAAAATTCCCTTGTAGTCCTTCGTCGCAACCATAAATACGGCGTTTTCGCCCTCGTCCATCGAAAGCTTTGCTGCTACGTAGTCGCCGAGAACGCTCGCCTTGGTATCGGTAAAGTCGGAGGCTTTTGTCTTGTAGACCTGACATTTGTCGGTAAAGAACAGCAAGTCGCAGTTGTTTGAAAACTCAATTTCCTGCATAATTTCGTCGCCGTCTTTCAGCTTATGCGCTCCGCTCATTCTGAGCGACTGTGGCGTAATCTTCTTGAAATAGCCTTCCTTTGTAAAGAAGAATGTTACGGGATAATCGGGAATTTCCTCGACCTCTTCCTCGTACTTTGCATTGTCCTCGTAGATTATGATACTCTTTCGGGGCTGACCGTACTTGTCGGCTATCGCTTTAAGCTCCTTGACGATTATCGTCTTGATTCTCGCCTTGCTCTTTAAGATTTCGTCAAGCTCGGCAATTTCCTTTTCAAGCTCCTCAATATCCTTTGTGCGCTTTAAAATGTACTCTCGGTTGAGGTGACGGAGCTTTATTTCTGCAACGTACTCAGCCTGAGTTTTGTCGAGTCCGAAGCCAATCATAAGGTTTGGTACAACCTCGACTTCCTCGTCGGTTTCACGGATAATTTTAATTGCCTTGTCAATATCGAGCAGGATTTTTTCAAGTCCCTTTAAAAGGTGGAGCTTGTCTGCCTTTTTGTTGCGGTCAAAATATGTTCTGCGCCTTACGCACTCGATTCTGAATGCTATCCATTCCTCTAAAAGCGCCTTAACCCCTAGCACCCTCGGCACTCCGCCGATAAGAACATTGAAGTTGCAGGCATAGGAATCTTCAAGCGTTGTGAAGCGGAACAGCTTTGCCATAAGCTTTTCGGGGTCAACGCCGCGCTTTAAGTCGATTGTAATTTTCAGACCGTCAATACCTGTTTCGTCACGGATATCGGAAATTTCCTTTATTTTGCCCTGCTTTACAAGGTCGATAATCTTCTCGATAATGACCTCGCAGGTCGTTGTGCTTGGAATAGAAAGCACGTCAATGCAGTTTGCGGATTTATCGTACTCGTACTTTGCACGGAGCCTGATGCTTCCCCTGCCCGTTTCGTAAACCTGATTGATTGCTTTTTCATCGTAGATTATCTGACAGCCGCCGATAAAATCGGGTGCCGGGAGAGTTGATTTTATATCGTGGTCGTGGTCACGTATGAGTGCCGCTGTGGTTTCGCAGATTTCCTTGAGGTTAAAGGAGCAGATATTTGAAGCCATACCTACCGCAATACCTGTGTTTGCATTGACAAGCACCGACGGAAAGGCTACGGGAAGCAGTGACGGCTCTTTCATTGTATTGTCGTAGTTATCGACAAAATCAACGGTATCCTTATCAATGTCACGGAAAAGCTCGTTGCAGATTGGCGCAAGCTTTGCTTCGGTGTATCTTGAAGCCGCCCACGCCATATCACGGCTGTAGAACTTACCGAAGTTACCCTTTGAGTCGACGTATGGGTGCAAAAGTGCCTCGTAGCCTCTTGACAAACGCACCATTGTGTCGTATATTGCCGAGTCGCCGTGAGGATTCAGCTTCATTGTTGCGCCGACAATATTTGCCGACTTTGTTCTGTTTCCCGTTAAAAGTCCCATTTTATACATTGTAAAAAGGAGCTTGCGGTGAGAGGGCTTGAATCCGTCAATCTCGGGAATAGCACGTGAGAGAATTACGCTCATAGCGTAGGGCATATAGTTTTCACGGATAGTGGAAACTATGGGTTGCTCTACAATGTCGCCTGCTCCGTTGATTACTCCGTGAGTTTTGGGCGAACTTGATTTATTTGAATTTTTCTTTTTTGACGCCATTGTTTTCCACCTCCTGTCAGCTTACGTCGAGATTGTCTATATATT
>JBJEOX010000395.1:0-5267 GCA_051880935.1 Ruminococcus sp. | reverse complement strand
ACGACCTCGGTATCAAGGGCGGAATAAAGGTAAGGTGGCGAGAAAAGGACTGTATCGGCTGCGGGGTGTGTGAAAAGGCTTGCAGAAGCGGCGCAATCACGATTACAGACGGCAAAATCAGTCTTGATAATGAAAAGTGCAACTTCTGCGGAAGATGTTTCAAGGCTTGTCCTACAGAAGCGTGGGATACCGTTCACGGGTATATCGTTTCGTTCGGCGGTCTGTTCGGAAACAGCATAAACAAGGGCGAAACCATCATTCCGTTTATTGAAGATAAAGAAAAGCTGATGTCAATCTGCGACGCCGCAATTCACTTCTTTGAAGAAAATGCAAACGCAGGCGAACGCTTTAAGTTCACAATTGACAGAGTAGGAAAAGACAAATTCAAGGAAAAAATTCTGGAGGCATACAATGGCTGATTATATTATTGATGATACGGTGGATATTACCGATGTGGTTTGCCCGACAACATTTGTCAAGGCGAAAATTGCTCTCGAGGAGCTTGACGAAGGACAGATTCTGTCTGTAAAGATGAACGACGGCGAGCCTGTTCAGAATGTACCGAGAAGCATAAAGGAAGAAGGTCATCAGATTTTGAAATTGATTGACAACGAGGACGGTACATACAACCTTATAGTTAAAAAGGTTGGTGATTAAATGGCTTTAAGAGTTAATGAGGATAATTTTGAAGCAGAGGTATTACAGTCGGAAATTCCCGTTCTTGCAGATTTCTATTCCGACAGCTGTGTTCCCTGCAAACGCCTGTCGCCTGTTCTTGCAGAAATTGAAGAAGAGCTGTCCGACAGCTTAAGGGTGGTCAAAATCAATATCAATTTTGACAGCGCACTTGCTGAAAAATACGAGGTTTTATCTGCTCCGACGCTGATATTATTTAAAAACGGCAATGAAGCCGAAATGGTAAGCGGAGCAGTGAAAAAAGCCGAAATACTTGAATTAATAAATAAAGGGGATAATTAAAATGATAATAACAGTTGCAGGAGTAAAAAAAGAAGTAAAAGACGGACTTACGGTAGCACAGCTCATTGCTGACGAAAATGTTGAAACACCGCAGTACGTTACGGTTTCCGTAAACGATGATTTTGTTGACAGCTCGGCTTTTGAAAGCACCGTACTCAAAGAAAATGATAATATTGAATTTCTCTACTTTATGGGAGGCGGTCAGTAATGGCATTTACAAACGAGCAGATTGAGCGTTACTCACGCCACATTATCCTCAAGGAAGTAGGAGCAAAGGGACAGAAAAAGCTGTTGAACGCAAAGGTTCTTATAATCGGCGCAGGCGGTCTTGGAGCACCTGCCGCAATGTACCTTGCCGCCGCAGGCGTCGGAACAATCGGAATTGCAGATGCAGACGAGGTTGACCTGTCAAATCTCCAGCGCCAGATTATCCACGCAACAAAGGATGTCGGCAAGGCAAAGGTGCTTTCCGCAAAGGAAACTATGGAGGCAATGAATCCCGATGTTACCGTCAATACCTACCGCACCTTTGTTACAAGCGAGAACATTATGGATTTGATTAAGGACTACGATTTTATCATAGACGGAACGGACAATTTCCCTGCAAAATTCCTTATCAATGACGCTTGCGTTATGGCGAAAAAGCCGTTTTCACACGCAGGAATAATCCGCTTTCAGGGACAGCTTATGACCTATGTCCCGAACGAAGGTCCCTGCTACAGATGTGTATTCAAAAATCCTCCGCCAAAGGATGCAGTACCGACCTGTAAACAGGCAGGCGTTATCGGCGCAATGGGCGGTGTAATCGGAAGCTTGCAGGCAATGGAGGCGGTTAAGTATATCCTTGGCGCAGGCGAACTGCTTACGGGGTATCTTCTTACATATGACGCACTGAAAATGGAATTCAGAAAGGTTAAACTTCCGACAAAAACCGAAAATTGCGCTGTATGCGGAACTAACCCGACGATAACAGAGCTTATAGATTATGAGCAGGCAGAATGTGACGGTGTGCATTTATGATATACATAAAAAAGTCAGATTGTGAAAAAATAATTGAGCACGCAAAAAGCAAATTGCCCAACGAAGCCTGCGGACTTATCGCAGGAGAAATAAACGGTGAAGATAAAATAATCAAAAAAGTTTATCTACTTACAAATATCGACCGGTCAAACGAGCATTTCTCGCTCGACCCGAAGGAACAGCTTTCTGCTGTTAAGGATATGCGTGCGCAGAATCTTGTTCCTCTCGGCAACTGGCATTCTCACCCCGAATCACCGTCAAGACCGTCTGATGAGGATAAAAGACTTGCGTATGACTCAAAGGCGAGCTATATGATTTTATCGCTTATGGAATTGGAAAATCCCGTCCTTAATTCATTTAAAATTCAGGGAGATACGGCGGAAAAGGAAACTTTAGTAATCGAGTAAATATTGAGGTAAGCTATGTATGATACAGTAATAATCGGAAGCGGACCGGCAGGCTTGTCTGCGGCGGTTTATGCAAAGCGGGCACAGCTCAAAGCTGTGGTAATCGAAAAGAATTATATGGGAACAGGGCAGATTGCCGTAAGCGAAAGAGTTGATAATTACCTCGGCTTGTACGGCGAAAGCGGCTTTGATTTGGGCGAAAGGTTCCGTTCTCACGCTGTTTCGCTTGGCGTTGAATTTATCGAAAACGAGGTTATTAAGATTGTTCCCGAAGATGATTTTTACAACATAGCTTTTACCGATAATAAGATTATAAAAGCAAAGACAATTATTTATGCCGCAGGAGCTAATCCGAGAAGGCTTGATGTAAAAGGAGAAAGCGAATTTACGGGCAAGGGCGTTTCTTACTGCGCTGTATGTGACGGAGCGTTTTATAAGGACAAAACCGTTGCAGTTGTCGGCGGAGGCGATACGGCTTTGCAGGACGCTTTATTGCTTTCAAAAATTGCAAAAACCGTTTATCTTGTTCACCGAAGAGATGAATTCAGAGCAAACAAATCCTTGCAGAAATCGGTAACGGAAACGCCGAATATTAAGCTTGTATTAAATTCTGTTGTGAAAGAAATAATCGGCGATAAAAAGGTAAGCGGCGTTAAAATTCTTAACAACGGCAATGAAGAATTGCTGAATGTTGACGGTGTTTTTACAGCAGTCGGAACAGTTCCGAATTCAAGCCTTTTAAACGGCATAGCAGAGCTTGATGACAACGGCTATGTTGTTGCAAATGAGGACGGAATAACCTCTGCTAAAGGGATTTTTGCGGCAGGCGATGTCAGAACAAAGAGGTTAAGACAGGTAGTAACCGCAGTTTCAGACGGTGCAGGTTGTGTTCAATCAGTTGAAGAATATTTAAGTAATTGCGAGTGATGATATGAAAACAGAAAGAATAAAAACCGATGTTTTAATTATCGGCGGCGGAACGGCAGGCTGTTATGCGGCTCTGACAATCTCCGAAAATTCCGATGCAAAGGTGCTTATCTGCGAAAAGGCGCATATAAAGCGGAGCGGTTGTCTTGCCGCAGGCGTAAACGCACTCAACGCCTATATAGTGGACGGAAAAACTCCGCAGGATTACGTTGATTATGCAAAAAAGGACGCTGACGGAATTGTAAGAGAGGATTTACTCCTTACAATGTCGCAAAGGCTTAACGCGGTTACTCGCCGCCTTGAACAGCTCGGGCTTGTTATTCTTAAGGACGAAAACGGCAGATATGTCACCAGAGGAAACCGAAACCTGAAAATCAACGGTGAAAATATCAAGCCTATTCTTGCAAACGCCGTTGAAAATCTGCCGAATGTAAAAATACTCAATCGGGTAAATATCATTGATTTTTCTGTCAGCAATAACCGAATCAACGGTGCTTTCGGTATCGGAATAGAAAACGATACCTTTTACATAATTGAAGCAAATGCCGTTATTGTGGCAACAGGCGGTGCGTCGGGACTTTACAAGCCGAACAACCCCGGATTTTCACGTCATAAAATGTGGTATCCGCCGTTTAATACGGGTGCAGGTTACGCAATGGGAATCAAAGCAGGCGCAGAGATGACAACCTTTGAAATGCGCTTTATCGCATTGCGCTGTAAGGATACAATCGCTCCCACCGGAACGCTTGCACAGGGAGTCGGCGCAAAGCAGATTAATTCTCTTGGTGAAGTGTATGAGGATAAATACGGAATTACAACCTCACAAAGAGTTTACGGCACTGTAAATGAAAATCAGGAGGGCAGAGGTCCCTGTTACTTAAGAACCGAGGGTATCACTCCCGAACAGGACGAAGCGCTAAAAAAAGCTTATCTCAATATGGCACCCTCGCAAACGCTTAAATGGATAGAAAGCGGAAAAAATCCGTCACAGCAGAATGTTGAGATTGAGGGAACAGAGCCGTATATCGTAGGCGGTCACACAGCAAGCGGCTACTGGGTCGACTCAAAGAGAGAAACAACAATCAAGGGCTTGTTTGCCGCAGGCGACGTAGCAGGCGGCTGTCCTCAGAAATATGTTACGGGTGCGCTTGCCGAGGGCGAAATTGCGGCTTTATCGGCTGTAGAATTTATAAAAGAAAGCGGTCAGAATACAATCAGCGAAACTGACATAGATAATCACATAAAAGAAGTCGGAAACTTCCTGACGGATAAAAACACAATGTTTACAACCGAACAGCTTGAAGAAGCAATGCAGACGGTTATGGACAGCTACGCAGGCGGAATAAAAACCAACTATCGCTTTAACGAAAAACAGCTTGAAATTGCCGATGAAAAAATACAGAATCTTCAGAAGCTGTCCGATAATTTATCTGCCGATGATTTTCAGGAGCTTATGTATATTTACGAACTGCGTGAAAGGCTTGTTGTATGCCGACGTGTTATTGCTCATCTGAAAGCAAGACACGAAACACGCTGGCACAGCTTTGCGGAAAATCTTGACTATCCGAACAAGGACGACAAAAATTTCCTGAAATATGTAAATTCTCGTCTTGAAAACGGAGAAATCAAAATAATTCTGCGTGATTTGGTTAAGGAGGGTGCAGTCTATGAGCATAGCAATTGACAAAAACAAATGTATAGGCTGCGGAAAATGCCGCACTGTCTGCCCCGGAAGCCTTATCAAGTTTAACGAAGGCGGAAAGGCATATATAAAATATCCCGAAGACTGCTGGGGCTGCACCTCGTGCATAAAGGAATGTCCCGTTCATGCGGTGAGCTTTTATCTCGGTGCTGATATCGGAGGAATGGGCAGCATGGTTCATACCGAGCAGAAGGGTGATTATCTAAACTGGATAATCGAACGTTCCGACGGAA
>JBJEOX010000394.1:0-5301 GCA_051880935.1 Ruminococcus sp. | reverse complement strand
CCGACCATCTGCTCTCCTATGTATCTATTGTAACACAATTTCAAGCAAAAGTAAAGGTTTTTTGTGAATTATTGTATAAATAATTTACTTGTCAATAGCCTCTACCATATCACGCATTGCGGCAACATCAGACGGGTCAAGCTCAATATCAGAGGACTTTACATTCTCTGCAATCTGAGCTACTGTTGTTGAACCGCTGAGCAGATTAATGAAATCACCCTGTGCAAGAATCCATGCAAGCGCAAGGTTAGCAATAGTGCAGTTGTATTTCTCGCAGAGAGGCTTCCACTGCTCCATAACATCCATAGCAGCCTGCATATTTTCGGGCTGGAACCACTTTTTAGGAATCTGTGCGCCTACGGGCTTGTAATCTCTGGGCAATGTTCCCGAAAGAAGTCCCATTTCAAGCGGTGAGTAAGCCTGAATAGTAACGCCGTTTTCACGACAGCAGGGAATAATCTCGTCCTCAATACCACGGTCAAGAATTGAATATTTAGCCTGAACAATGTCGAGGTCGCCGTACTTCAAGTACTCCTGAATCTGGTTAATGTCAACGTTAGCGGCACCGATTGCTCTGATTTTGCCCTGTGCCTTAAGCTCGTTGAGAACGTCCATTGTCTTCTGAATCGGAACATAATACTCACTGCCCTCGATTGACTGCCAGTGAGTCATATATACGTCAACGTAGTCAGTGCCCATTCTCTCAAGAGAGCCTTCAATTTCTCTTTTAACGGACTCGCTGTTTAAGTTTTTGTAAAGCTGAATACCGTTTACCTTGTTAAAAAGGTCGCCTTTCATCTCCTGATCCCATGTAACGCCGCACTTTGTGATGATAACAACGTCCTCACGGTTCATCTGCTCAAGAGCCTTGCCGATAATCTTCTCGCTGTTGCCGAAGTTGTAACCGGGAGCTGTATCAATGAGGTTTACTCCGAGTTTCGGAGCTTCACGGATTGTATCAACTACAACCTGTAAATCGTGGTCGCCGCCCCATGCAGAGCCGCCGCCGATTGACCATGTTCCGAGTCCCATTCTTGAAATATCAATGCCAGTTTTGCCAAGCTTCATTGTCTTCATAGCAAATCATCCTTTCTCTATGATTGTTCAGCCCTGTGAATTATCGCAGGGCTGAATCACAGTATCAGAGTATATAATCCTTTTTATATTTCTCGAGCATTTCGTCAACCATTTCCTTGTTCTTAACGCCCGTTGTTGCGCCTACGTGCTGAACGGAAATAGCCGCCGTGCAGTTAGCATAAATTGCACATTCGTGAATGTTCTTTCCCTGAAGCAGTGCTGCGATAAAGCCTGAGGCAAAGTTGTCGCCTGCACCCGTCGTGTCAATTGCAGTCACGCCCTTGCAGGCTGGAACAATCATTGCTCCCGATACGTTGCGGATATAGCAGCCACGCTTGCCGATTTTCATAATGACATTCTTAACGCCGCATTCAAACAGCTTGTCAGCCACCTTTGATTCTTCGGTTTCGCCTGTCAGCAGGCAGGCTTCGTCAAAATTCGGGAAGAAGTAATCAACATAGCTCAGAGCTTCTCTGATGTCGTCAAGTGTTTCGCCAAGACGGGGTTTAATCATATCTGCCGATATAATCATACCGTTTTCTTCGGCAACCTTGAATATTTCAACCAGAGTCTTGCCGTCAAGCAGAGGACAGTTGAAAATACTTGCGAGGGAAAGAATTTTTGCCTGCTTCATTTTTTCAAAATCAACGTGCTCTATATTTTCTTTCCAAAGACTTCCGTTGCGGTTTGTAACAAAGGTTCTTTCGCCGTCCTCGGTTACAAGACCGATGTTCATTGAAGTGTCGATGTTCGGGTCAATCTTGATACCCTCAACATCAATGTTGTCCTTTTTGCAGGAGCGAAGAATGAATTGACCTGCCGCATCATCGCCGATGCAGGCGATTATACCTGTCTTAAAGCCAAGACGGCTGATGATTGTTGCTTCGTTCATTGCGTCGCCGCCCACCGACATAGCTATTCTGTCCACCGGATAAGACTCTATGTCGAATATATCCCTTGATACCGGACGAAGCGGAATGTCAACTACCGCAGCACCAAGGCAAATTACATCCAGTTTCTTTTCATTACTCATCTGCTCTACCGTCATCACCAAATAACTTAATCTTGTACATAGCACGTTCTTTAACTGCTGCTCTTACTTCACGCTCAACTGCGAGGAAAGGCTCGTCCTTGTGAGCATTGATAGCTTCCATAGCAGCCTGACACAATTCAGTGTGAATGTTAATCTTAGCTATGCCAAGTGAAATTGCCTTCTTGATATCTTCGTCGCCGATACCCGACGCACCGTGAAGTACGAGAGGAACGTCAACCTCTTTTGCTACTGCTTCGAGCACGTCAAAAGCAAGCTTCGGTTCGGAAGAATAAACGCCGTGCACGTTGCCGATTGCAACTGCGAGTGAGTCACAGCCTGTTCTCTCAACAAATTCCTTTGCCTTTGAGGGGTCAGTGTACTGATAATCGGAGAGTGCCTCCTCGTATACTGTTTCGTTGCCAACGTGTCCCAGCTCAGCCTCTACGGGGATATTGTATGCGTGGAAGTAATCTACGCATCTCTTAATCTCTGCAACATTCTCCTCAAAAGGAAGTGCAGACGCGTCACGCATTACAGAATTCATACAATGATTAACTGCATTGTGAAGGATTGTCATATTTCTGCCGTGGTCCCAGTGAAGAATAACAGGAACGCTTGCTTTCTTAGCCATTGATTCCATCATATAGCAGAAGTCCTCGAACACTGTGTTGCCTGTGAAGCCTGTTCCGAACGAAATGATAATCGGTGCACGAAGCTCCTCTGCTGCGTCAATAACGCCCATTAACATTTCAGCATTCCATACATTGAAATGAGGAATTGCGTAATGTCCTTCCGATGCTTTTCTTTCCCAAAATCTGATATCTGAAATCATAATTTATCACCTTTCATTTTATCAATATTTTTTATTCAGCTACCTTAATTACACCCTTAACCATATCAGCCTTTTTAACAGGGTCGATAGCGTCTGAGAATGCCTGCTGAACGTCCTTGTAGTCATAAATATGTGTAACCATATCCTTAACATTGAACTTGCCCGATGCGATAGCTTCAATTGTCTGCGGGAAGTTGTTGCAGTAACGGAACGAGGTCTGGATTGTAACCTCACGGTTAATTTTGAGGAAGTTTATGGGTACAGGCTTTGAGTGTGTGCCGACCATCATAATCCTGCCGCCTCTTGCAACAATTTCAACTGCCTGCTGTGCGGTAAATGCAGAGCCTGCGGCTTCAAACACAAGGTCAACGCCGTGGTCGCCGTAATTTTCGGGTGAACGGAGAACCGCAACAGTATCCTCGTCCTTTCCGTTGATTACTCTGCTTGCGCCGAGCTTTAAAGCAAGGTCAAGACGCTTCTGCATAATATCTACAACGGTAATATCTGTTGCGCCAAGGCTCTTGCAAGCCTGAAGAACCATAAGTCCGATTGTGCCTGCGCCGAGGATTACGATGCTCTTGCCGAGCTGTGCGCCGCCGAGAATTGCTGCGTGCATACCGACTGCGGCAGGCTCAACAAGTGCGGCTTCCATAGTTGTCATATTTTCGGGTACGTGATATGTCCACTCCTCGGGGTGAGTCATATACTGTGTAAGTGCGCCCTTGTAGTTGGGCTGTGTAGCCATAAAGTCAACGCCGGGGCAGATGTTGTATCTGCCTGTGCGGCAGTATTCGCAGGTGTTGTCAGGTACGCCCGGCTCGATTAAAACCTTGTCGCCAACCTTGAACTTTGTAACCTTTGCGCCGATTTTTACAACCTCGCCTGCAACCTCGTGTCCGAGACCGATTTTCTGGTTGGGGTCCTTAGGCGGAATGAACGGGCCGAATTCAAAGCCGTGAATATCTGAGCCGCACATACCGACATATTCAACCTTCATAAGAATTTCATTATCTTTTGGTTCGGGAACAGGACATTCCTGAATTTCAAACTGCTTAGGTGTAACTAAAATTGCCTCTGAATTTTTCATAACAAAAACCTCCTTGTGTTTTTATGCTGTTCCTGCATCCGGAAGCCCGGATGCAGGATATATGTTCATTTTGTGTTAGTCTACGTTACCGATATCCTCAACGGATTCGCCTCTTGTTTCAACGCCGAGGAAGATGATTGATACAGCGATAACAGCTGCAACAATTGCAAGAAGAATAAATACTGCCGGTGCGCCGATGCTTGCTGCTACGTATGTAACGAGGAACGGGAAGAAGATGTTGCTGACACGTCCCATTGCGTTACAGAAGCCTGAGCCTGAAAGCTTTGCCGAGGTAGGCCACATTTCGGGAACATAAACTGCTGATGCGTAGCAAACATACATATAAATTACCGTGTTGAGCAGGAAGGTCATAACGATTATACCTGTCATTCCGAGGGTGGGAGCAAGCAAGCCTGTTGCTATACCAAGACCTGCCATTCCGGCGAGAAGTGCAACGCCAAGTACACGACGTGGAATTCTGTCCATAATGAGGGAAGCAATGAGGATTCCGAACGGTGCGCCGAACAGACCGAACATTGTCATAAACTGTGACTGTGAAGTATCAAAGCCCATAGATTTGAGCATTGAGGGCATCCAGTTCATAAGTGTGTACTGGATTGTGTTCATTCCGATAAGTACAAGTGAACCAACGATTGTACGTCTTAAGAGTTTGCCTTTGAAGAGTGCTTTGTAGGAGAGCTTCTTTACGGGCTTTGCTTCCTTAACCTCAACGGGAGGAAGAGGCTTGCCTGTTGATTTTTCAATTTCCTTTTCAATTCTTGTCATAATTGCGTCTGCTTCTTCATATCTGCCCTGTGACTCGAGCCATCTGGGTGATTCGGGGAATTTTGTCTGAATGAAGATGCAAGCAATGATTGAAAGGATTGAGGGAATCATAAACTGGATTCTCCAGTTAACTGCAAAGCTTACGCCTGTTGAAACGATTAAAAGTGCAATACCGTTGCAGATGGGGTGTGCCCAGTTGCCGATGAATGATGTACGGCTTGACCATGTACCACGGTTTTTGCCGGGAACATACTCTGTGAAGCCTGCGAAAAGAACAACGAGAAGTGCGCCGAGTGCAAGACCCTGTAAAAGTCTGAATACATAGAGAACATAAACGTTTGGTGAGAATGCGCCGCCGAGCATTGCGATAATATGAATTATCTCATAAAGCATAATGCTCTTTTTTCTGCCTATCTTATCGCCGAGAGGTCCGCCGATGAGTGCACCGAAGAGCTGTCCGGCTGTGTAAGTTGTACCCCACATTGC
>JBJEOX010000393.1:0-5315 GCA_051880935.1 Ruminococcus sp. | reverse complement strand
GGCGGCTCGGCAATAGCCGCTGTAAATTTCATCAAGCAGCACGGCGGTAAGCGAATTAAGTTTATGTCTATTATTGCTGCACCTGAAGGTGTCAAGGCGTTGACTCAGGCTCATCCCGATATTCAGCTTTATGTGGGCTGTCTGGACCGTTGCCTTAATGAAAATGCATATATCTGCCCCGGTCTTGGTGATGCCGGAGACAGAATTTTCGGAACAAAATAAAATCAAACAGAAACGAAAAAGCTGTGTCAAACTTTTTTAGAAATTTGATACAGCTTTATTTTTTATTATAAAGTCATTATTGCCGAGGCTACCGAAAAAATTGCAGCAACTAAAAACAGTGCAATTACTTTAATCTTCTGGCTGACAAGCAATCCTACAAATTCTCTGATAAATGCATTCGGCCAAAAATACCACTTTGTTCTGCTTCCCATTCCCTCAGCTTTAAGTCCTGCCTGTCCTGCAAAAATTCCGCTTCTGAAAACGTGGTAGTTTGTAGTGGAGAAAGCAATATTTGCTTTGTTGTCACCTATAAGCTCTTTTGAGAATTTCATATTTTGCAGAGTATTAGTTGACTTTGTTTCAGGCATAATCTGTTGTTCCGGGATTCCGTTTTCGAGAAGATAACGCTTCATAGCTTCTCCCTCGGAGATTATCTCGTCGCTTCCCTGTCCCCCTGACGGAACAAAAATTGCTTTTTTGCCCGTTGCTTCAAGCTGTTTATGATAAAAGTCTATAGCTTTGTCAACTCGTCCTTTAAGCAAAGGAAGTAAAGTTCCGTCCTTTCTTATTCCGCATCCGAGAATGATTATGTAATCCTTATCAAATGACGGTTGGTGCTTTGCGGCAATCAGAGCGCAGATTTTTGTACTTAATAAGTAAATTTCAAAAAATACGTATATTGAACAGATTATAGAATATACAATTGTGAATGTAACGTGACTTGTGTTTATACGGTAAGGTAAAACTATACATAATACTACGCCTGATGTGAGTAAAACACTGATTACAATTCCAAGAGCATTTGCAACACGAAATCCCTCGTGCCTGATTAGTGAAATATTGCTGATTGTCATTGACACAGAATAAAGCAATACAAAAGGAACTGATGCAAGAATAATTAACATCATCATTTTCACCGTTAAATCCTGCATACTCTGAGCCTGATAATCTCGGTAATTTAATAAAAGATGGGTTGAAAGAGTTGTAAATAAGACTCCTAAACCTGAAAAAATAATCATAAGTGAACAGTTGAAAACGGTTGTGTAAGAGTACATATACTTTTTCAAGCTTTTTCTGAAACTGATAATCATATAAACAGCCATTATGCAAAAAAACAGAGCTTGTGTTATGTAGATTACCGGATAACCCGAAATATTAGGAATATTAGCGAAGGCTTTTTCATACAAGATATTAAAAATACCAACATTCAAATTATAATCCCTATAGCTAATAAAATCCTTATTCTCATTACTAAAAACAACACTTGCTATAGTTTGTCCTTTATTCAGTGAATTGAATTTAATTTTTATATATCCGTCCTCATGAACAGGTTCTTCATTAGAAACAACATTTTGTTCAGAGTATTTTATATCAATATCTGAAAAATGAACACCGTCCGGCTCGTTTAAATACACATTATAACTACCTGAGCTTGTTGCAATATAAACGGACATTCCGCAGAATAAAACAAACGCCAAAGTAATCATAAATAAAGCTTTCTTTTTATACATACAATACCACCCTATGCTATTCAGAATAGAATTCCATCTATTTTATTATACTACATAAAATGCAAAAATTGTCAACAATTTTCTAAAATTTAAAATATTTCAGAAAATTTGAAGAATAATAAGGCTATAAAAATGTACAGACCGAGCTGAATTTCAGAAAATCGGTCTGTACATAATAATTAAGATTTTAAATCAATTTGTCTTACCTTATCTCTGACTTTAAGTACAAACGATGGTGAAACAGAAAGCTCATCAATGCCCATACGAAGGAATTTTTCGGTTAGTGTTGTATCTGCGGCAAGCTCACCGCAAATACCAATCCACGTTCCGTTTGCGTGTGCGTTTTTTGCAGACATTTCAATAAGCCTGATAATTGCTTCGTGATGCGTATCGCAGAAACGCTCAAGGTGAGAATTCTGTCTGTCGCAAGCAAGAGTGTACTGAATAAGATCGTTAGTACCGATGCTGAAAAAGTCAACCAAAGGAGCAAGCTTATCGCTTATAATTGCCGCCGCAGGGGTTTCAATCATTATTCCAAGCTCAACCTTATCTGAATATTTTATATTTTCCTCGTCAAGTTCGGTTTTTACCTGCTTGCAAATCTCTAAAATTTCTTCAATTTCACTTACGCTTGTAATCATCGGAAACATAATTCCGAGGTTTCCGTAAATTGACGCTCGGTACAATGCTCTGAGCTGTGTTTTAAAAATTACAGGGCGAGTAAGGCAAATACGTATTGCACGAAGTCCGAGAGCAGGATTATCTTCTTTATCTAAATTGAAGTAGTCGGCTTGCTTATCCGCTCCTATGTCCATAGTTCGGATAATTACCTTTTTACCCGACATCTTTTCAAGAACGGTTTTATATGCATTGAATTGCTCATCTTCGGTCGGAAAATCCGAATTTTCAAGATATAGAAATTCACTTCTGAAAAGTCCTATTCCGCCTGCGTCGTTTTCAAGTGCCTCATCGACATTTATTACATTACCAATATTTGCAAAAATATCAACTCTTGTTCCGTCAAGTGTGATATTCTCTTTGTCTTTTAAATTTTTAAGAGCAGTCCTTTTCTCATTTTCTTCATTCAGCTTTCTCTCATAAAGTGCTACAGTTTCACTGTCAGGATTAACAATAAATTCACCTGAAAATCCGTCTGCAACCGCTGACTGACCGTCTGAAATTTTATCAAGAAACTCCTCCCCCACACCGATAATTGCAGGAATATTCATACTTCTTGCAAGAATAGCCGTGTGGGAATTTGATGAGCCGTAAGCAGTAACAAAAGCAAGCACCTCGCTTTTATCAAGACTGATTGTTTCACTCGGTGCAAGGTCGTCAGCACAGATAATCAGCTTATCATCGCTCGAAACAAGTTCTGTTTTACTGTCATTAAGACAGTTAATTATTCTGTCGGAAATATCCCTGACGTCAGCCGCCCTTGCCTGCATATAGTCATCGTCCATTGACGAGAACATTTCAGCAAAGCTGTCTGATGCAGACGAAACTGCATACTCGGCGTTAAAACCTTGAGAGCTAATCATATCGGTTATTGCGTCGTTATAGTCCTCGTCCTCTATCATCATCATATGGATTTCAAAGATTTGAGCATTGTCCTCTCCTGCTTCAGTTAAAGCCTTATTATAAATTTCTTCAAGCTGAGCAAGTGCAGACAGCTTTGCTTTTTCAAACCTGTCGAGCTCTGCCTCTTTATCCGTTACCTTAGCAGAATTGATCTTGATATTCTGTCGCTTAAAAATTGATATTTTTCCAATCGCAACGGCACCATATACTCCTTTGCCGATAAACTTTGTCATTTCGGCACCTCTTACAGATTAGCCTCAAGGAATTCTTTAATACCCTTTTCAGCCGCTTCCTCGTCACTTCCGTTAACATTTATTGTTACCGTATCGCCGCATTTAACGCCAAGTCCCATAAGAGCCATAAGTTTTGTGCAACCAACGGTTTTTTCTCCCTTTGTGATTGTGATTTCACTTTCATAAGCTTTTGCGGCTTTGGCAAGCAGTCCTGCCGGTCTTGCATGAATTCCAAGCTCGTCTTTGATTGTGTAATTAAAAGTTTTCATATTAAAAGTCCTTTCTTTAACCGATTGATTCGGTGTTTATTTAATGTCTAAAATCTTTTCTCCTGCGGATATACAGCCGTCTTTTACAGCTGATATTGAATTGTAATCATCTGTATTGCAGATAATCATCGGAGTAGTTGTTTTATATCCTGCGTTTTTAATACCGTCAATGTCAAAGGTTATCAGCAAATCGCCTTTCTTTATCTGCTGACCGTCCGAAACGTGAGTTTCAAAGAATTCACCGTTAAGCTTTACGGTATCTATTCCAATGTGAAGCAAAATCTCACAACCTGAATCAGAAACAAGATTGACAGCGTGCTTTGTGTCAAACACCATATCCACCTTGCCGTCACAGGGAGCAAAAAGCTTGCCTTCATCCGGTTCAACCGCTATTCCGTCGCCTAAAACCTTAGCAGAGAAAACCTCGTCTTCTACATCTTCAAGTTTTACAACAGTTCCGTTTAAATGAGAATACAATGTTTCCGTTTTAGCGTCATTATTTTCATCAGGCGTTACAATTTGCGGATTTTCTTTAATAGAATTATCTTCTGACGATTCTTCTAAAATTTCATCAAGCTTGTCAGCAAAATCTGAATCCATAAAGTCTTCAAGTTTGGACTTGACAACAGACACCTGCGGACCGTAGACAACCTGAACTCCGTTTCCTTTATGAATTACACCTGACGCACCGCTTTCTTTCAGAAGGCTGTCGATGACTAATTCAGGATTGATTACAGTAATTCTAAGTCTTGTGGCACAGCAGTCAACGTCGGAAATGTTTTCCTTTCCTCCAAGACCTTTCAGGATTAATGCGCTCGCTCTGTCAAATCCGTTATTTGATTTTTTAACTTTACCTTGCTTTCTTTCATTTAAATCCTTACGGGTATAGAGCTTTGTTTCCTCGTCGTCAGCTTCTCTGCCCGGTGTTTTGTAATTAAACTTTTTAATCATAAAGTAGAAGACAAAATAGTAAATTACTGCATAAGCAAGACCGACAATCACAATCCATATCCAGTTTGTCTTGTCATTACCCTGCAATATTCCGAACAGTGTAAGGTCAATCACACCGCCTGAGAAGGTCATTCCCACTCCGACATTTAAAATATGCATAAGCATAAACGAAATTCCTGTAAGAACACAATGAACCGCATACATTGCAGGCGCAACAAACAGGAATGTAAATTCAAGGGGTTCCGTAATACCCGTTATCATAGATGTAAGTGCGGCTGACAGCAATAATCCTCCGACTGCTTTCTTCTTTTCGGGACGGGCAGTCTTATACATAGCAAAAGCTGCGGCAGGAAGTCCGAAAATCATAAACGGGAACTTGCCGGACATAAATCTTGTTGCTTCTACCGAGAAATGTTCGGTTGAATTTGAAGCAAGCTCTGCAAAGAAAATATTCTGTGCACCCTGAACAGTAACGCCGTCAATAACCATTGAGCCGCCAAGTTCAGTCTGCCAGAAAGGCATATAAAATACATGATGAAGTCCGAACG
>JBJEOX010000392.1:0-5334 GCA_051880935.1 Ruminococcus sp. | reverse complement strand
GTGTTTGACGCTTACACTCCCGAAATGAGAAAGTGCCGTTCAAACCATATTATCACAGGACTTCCCGACGCTTACGGCAGAGGAAGAATCATCGGCGACTACCGCCGTGTTGCACTCTACGGCGTTGACCGCCTTATCGAGGACAAACAGCACCAGAAGGACACAACAAGAATCATTATGTACTCCGACGTTATCCGTGAGCGTGAGGAGCTTTCAGAGCAAATCAGAGCACTCCAGATGCTCAAACAGATGGCAAACATCTACGGCTGTGACATTTCAAAGCCTGCAACTAACTTCAAGGAGGCTGTTCAGGCTGTGTACTTTGCTTACCTTGCCGCAGTCAAGGAGCAGAACGGTGCGGCTATGAGCCTTGGCAGAACTTCAACATTCCTCGACATCTACGCTTATCGTGACCTTGCAGAGGGCACAATCACCGAAAAAGAGGTTCAGGAAATCGTTGACCACTTCATTATGAAGCTGAGAATGGTATGCTTTGCACGTACTCCCGAATACAATCAGATTTTCGCAGGCGACCCCACATGGGTTACGGAGTCAATCGGCGGTATCGGAACAGACGGACGTCCGCTTGTTACAAAGATGTCCTTCCGTTACCTCAACACGCTCAACAATATCGGTGCGGCTCCCGAGCCAAACCTCACCGTTTTATGGTCAACACAGCTCCCCGAGAATTTCAAGAGCTTCTGTGCAGAAATGTCAATCAAACATCACGCTGTTCAGTACGAAAACGACGACCTTATGCGTCCGCTTCACGGCGACGACTACGGTATTGCCTGCTGTGTATCTTCAATGAAAATCGGCAAGGAAATGCAGTTCTTCGGCGCAAGAGCTAACCTTGCAAAGTGCCTGCTTTACGCAATCAACGGCGGTGTTGACGAGGTAAGCGGTGAGCAGGTAGGTCCGAAGTACCGTGCTGTTGAGGGAGATTACCTCGATTATGACGACGTAATGGACAAGTACAAGGCTATGATGAAGTGGCTTGCTCAGGTTTATGTAAATGCGCTCAACATCATTCACTATATGCACGATAAGTACTCCTACGAGCGTTTGCAGATGGCTCTGCACGACAAGCACGTTACACGCTGGTTTGCAACAGGTATTGCAGGCTTCTCGGTTGTTGCCGACTCGCTTTCTGCAATCAAGTACGCAAAGGTCAAGGTTGTAAGAAACGAAAAGGGCATTGTTACCGACTACATCACTGAGGGCGACTTCCCGAAGTACGGAAACGACGACGACAGAGTTGACGACATTGCAAAAGAGGTGCTCCATACCTTTATCAGCTACCTTCGTCAGAATCACACCTATCGTGGCGGCATTCCCACAACCTCAATTCTTACAATCACATCAAACGTTTCTTACGGCAAGAACACAGGCTCAACTCCCGACGGCAGAAAGTACGGCGAGCCTTTTGCTCCCGGTGCAAACCCGATGCACGGCAGAGATTCCAACGGCGCAGTTGCTTCTCTTGCTTCGGTTGCAAAGCTTCCGTTTATGGATTCGCAGGACGGTATTTCAAACACCTTTACTATCGTTCCCTCAGCGCTCGGCAAAACTGAGGAGCAGAGAAACCACAACCTTGTTGCGTTGCTTGACGGCTATATGCTCAAGGGCGGTTATCACCTCAACGTAAACGTGTTTGACAGAGAGCTTCTCCTTGACGCTCAGAAACACCCCGAGCTTTATCCTCAGCTTACAATCCGTGTTTCGGGATACGCTGTAAACTTTATCAAGCTCACAAAGGAACAGCAGGATGAGGTTATTTCAAGAACCTTTCATTCGGCAATTTAAAAATCTATCAGGGCGGATATTTTTACTATCCGCCCGTTTGAATATAAGGTGAAATTATGACAGGTAAAATTCATTCCTTTGAATCATTCGGTACGGTTGACGGTCCGGGCGTCCGCTTTGTCGTGTTCTTTCAGGGCTGTCCTATGCGCTGCCTTTACTGCCACAATCCCGATACGTGGACACCTGATGCAGGAACGGAGTACACTGCCGAGCAGGTTATTGAAAAAATCGAGCGGAATATGCCGTTTTACACAACAGGCGGACTTACCGCAACAGGCGGTGAGCCAATGCTCCGGCTTGATTTTCTGATTGAGCTTTTTACCCTTGCAAAGAGCAAGGGCATAAACACCTGCCTTGATACCTCGGGCGTAATGTTTGACAGAAGCAACGGCGAGCGTATGGAGAAAATCGATAGGCTTTTGGCGGTCTGCGACCTCGTTATGCTCGACATTAAGCACATTGATGATGACGAGCACAAAAAGCTGACAGGTCATTCAAATAAAAATATCCTCGATTTTGCACGCTATCTTGATGAAAAGAATGTGCAGATGCGTATCCGTCACGTAATCGTTCCCAATATTACGGACAGGCGTGAGGAGCTTTTTAAGCTCGGTCGTTTTTTAAAGCCGTTTAAGAATATCGAAAAAATCGAAACCCTGCCTTATCACACGCTCGGCAAGGTGAAATACGATAATCTCGGTCTTGATTATCCGCTCGGCGACACTCCGCAGCTTAGTGAGAGCGATGCCGAAAAAGCACTTGAAATCATCAGGGAGGGTATGCAGTGAGTACGCCGCAAAGCATAGTTCACCCGATTCCTCCGCTGTTTGATGAAAATTCAAAAACGCTGATTCTCGGAAGTTTTCCGTCGGTCAAGTCAAGGGAGCAGAGCTTCTTTTACGGACACCCGCAAAACCGTTTCTGGAAGCTGATTGCGTTGCTGTTTGACGAGGAAATTCCCCGGAGCATTGACGAGAAAAAACAGCTTATATTAAAGCACAATCTTGCGCTGTGGGACGTAATCCACTCCTGCACGATAACAGGCTCGAGCGACAGCTCAATAAAGGACGTTGTGCCGAACGACTTGTCGGTAATTCTGCAAAACAGCAGGGTTGACAGAATTTTTGCAAACGGGGCGTTGTCGCACAAAATGTATATGAAGTACATTTTTCCAAAGACGGGGATCGAGGCGGTAAAGCTGCCGTCAACAAGCCCTGCAAATGCGGCATTTTCACTCGACCGACTTGCCGAAAACTGGAAAATTATAAAGTAAAAAACGCTGTAGCAAAATTCTGTGCTACAGCGTTTTGTGTTATTCCTTGTTTTCAATTTTTACCTCAATTTCGCCCTCTGCATTTTCAAATTCTTTAATACATTGACGTATAAGGTAAATAATCTGACCGTTAGCAGAACGACCTTCATACTTTGCAATATACTTAAGTTTATAGTGCAGTTCAGGTTCGACTTCAATACCTAAATGCTTGTTATTTTTATTTCTCATATTTACTCCAAAATAATCTTAATTTAAGTATATTTTAAGATTATTTTGTGTTATAATGTTGTAAGTATACTTAAAATAAGTATACTAAATTATTGGAGGTGCAGTATGAGAGTTGCAGTAATAGGGTCAAGAGGTCTTGAAATCGAAAACATAGGTGATTTTCTTCCTGAAAATACAACAGAAATAGTATCGGGAGGCGCAAAAGGTGTTGACAGATGTGCAAGAGATTATGCCTTTAAAAATAATCTGAAATATACAGAGTTTTTACCGCACTATAGTGAGTATGGTAAAGTAGCTCCGCTGAAAAGAAATATAGAAATTATCTGTTATTCCGATATGATACTTGCGTTTTGGGACGGAAAATCAAGAGGAACAAAATTTGTTATTGAAAATTGCAAAAAATATTGTAAACCTTATAAGGTTGTAATAAAAACGCTGTAGCATAAATTCTGTGCTACAGCATTTTTTCTGTCTGTTCATATATTCTGAGTGCCGTTTTGCTGTTGTCTATAATAGCGTTTTTCAGCTCGTCAATTCCCGAAAACTTCCTTTCGGGTCGGATAAATTCAAGCAGTCTTACGTCTGCGCTCTGTCCGTAAATTTCGCCGCCCTTGTATTTTGGCATCCACGTTTCGCAAAGCGGTGTATTGCCGCCGACTGTCGGCTTGATTCCTATGTTCGTAACTCCGCAGTAGGTTTCACCGCTTTCAAGCGTGACGATTGACGCATAAACGCCGAATTTCGGCACAACAAGCTCACTGCAAAGCGGCTGATTGATTGTCGGTGTGCCAAGCTCTCTGCCGAGCCTTTTTCCGTGCTCAATCACCGAAGAAAATCCGAATCTACTGCACATAAGCTCGTTTGCTCTTTTAACATTTCCGTCTGCAATCAGCTTTCTGATAAGCGTTGAAGAAACAACCTCGCCCTCACTTTCCGTTGCAGGGACAACCGTAAGTTTGATACCTTTGCTTTCGCAAAAGCTTTTCAGCGTTTCTGCACTGCCCTCGCCGTTTTTGCCGTAGCGGTAGTTAAAGCCGCAGAAAAGTTTTTCTGCTTTCAGCGTGTCAATCAGAATCTTCTGCGCAAAGTCTTTAGCAGGCATATTCATAATTTTTTCAAAATCCGCCTGATAGGTTCGCTCAATTCCGAGCCTTTCAAGTGTTTTTATTTTGTCCTCGTTCGTCATAAGCGCATTGCACCGAGTGCCGTATAAAACACTTTTCGGGCTTTTTGAAAAGGTAAAACAGACAGGAGTAAGTCCGTTTTCTTTTTCTGCGGCGGCAAGAGAAATCACGTTTCTGTGTCCCTTGTGCAGTCCGTCAAAATAGCCCAGCGCAATTGCTGTGCCCGATTTTTCGGGTAATATTTCAAAGAAATTCTGCATAAATATATTTATACCTCGATAAATTAATAATTAACAATTAAAAATCAACAATTAAGGTGGCGGCTTTCAGCCGCAATAGAAATAAATTCGGGCATTAAACTTATGAATTATTACAAGCTGTCCTCTCGACCAAAATTGTTAATTGTACTTTGTTAATTGTTAATTCAAAAATTATATTTTTCCGCTCTTAATCAGCATTGCGGTTTTCAGAACTGCAACCTGTGTTTTTGCGTCGGGAATCTGATTGTTAAGCACCATTTCAACAGCCCTGTCAAGCGGTATTTTCTCAACATTCAGAAATTCTCCGTCGTCGGGATTTGCACTTCCCTGTGACTTAACCTTGCAGGCGTAAAGGTGGATAATTTCAGACGTATAGCCCGGAGAGGGGTAGAGCTGACCGAGTGAAATGTACGAGTATCCCTCGGCGCCCGTTTCTTCCATCAGCTCACGCTTGCCGTTTTCAAGCGGGGTTGAGCCTTTTTCAAGCTTGCCTGCGGGCAGTTCGAGTACAACCTCTTTGTACGGATAGCGAAACTGCCTGACAAAAAGCAGTTTGTTGTCCGGATCCAGCGCCGCAACGGTCACTCCGCCCGGGTGATTTACAACCTCTCGCTTTGACTTTTTGCCGTCAGGCAGTTCGACT
>JBJEOX010000391.1:0-5378 GCA_051880935.1 Ruminococcus sp. | reverse complement strand
TTTTTCAAAGATAGACAATGAATAATTAAATGTAAATTAACCGCTCCCACGTTGTGAGGGCGGTATTTTTATACCCATTTTAAGGAGGTGACATAATGAAAATCAAAGTAATTAAAGAGTTTATCGACCGTGAAAACGATATGATACATCGTAAGGTCGGTGAAACCTTTGAAGCAGACGAGCCGAGAGCGAAACACCTTGAACAGCTCGGCTTTGTAGAAAAGAAACCGAGGAAAAAGGCTGATGAATCAGTCGCAGAAACAACAGAAGAAACAAAGTAAGCACTTTTGCAGTTAATTGCAAGGGTGCTTTTATTTTGCTCCAAAACTTTGAAACGAGGGTAAAAGCTAAGGAATAAGCCGACGGGCATTAAACGGAGGTAAAAAAATGAAAGATACATTTCTTAAACCAAACATTCAGCATTTTGCTGAGGGTGACGCCGACCCTGACAACGGCGGAACTAACGCAAATCAGGACGGCGGCAACGGTTCTGAACCAAAAACATACACACAGGAAGAGCTTGACAGGATTGTAAGCGAAAGAACAGGCAGAGCGACAAAATCTGCATTAACGTCCTTTTTTAAGCAGAAAGGCTTGACAGAGGACGAGGCAAACAACGCTATGGCAACCTATCTTGAAAACAAGAAAAAGAGCACTCCTGATGTGTCAGCTTTGCAGAATGATTTGACAGCCGCAAACAGTGCACGCTTGCAGGCTGAAATAAATCAGGCGGCAACACTCGAAGCCATTAAGCAGGGCGTTGATATAAAGTCAATTCCGTATCTGCTCAAAATGGCTGACTTCAAAGACTGCACCGATGAAAAGGGCAGTATCAAAGCCGAAAACCTCACCAACGCTGTAAAGGCTGTTCTTGATGATATTCCTGCATTAAAAGTAAAGCAGGAAAGCACAGGGGGCGTTCAGAAAATCGGCGGTGACGGTGACGGCTCAAACAAAGCAACCGAAGATATGTTAAGAGGTATTTTCGGAATCAAAAAATAAGAAAAGAGGTAAAAAATTATGGCAGTACTTGAATATGCAACAATATTCAGCAATGTATTAAGAGAACTGTACGGTCAGGAGCTTACTTGCTATGACCTGTTCCAGTCAAATTCAGACATTAAGATTGTAAACGGTAAGGACATCAAAATTCCGAAGCTCTCTGTAAGCGGTTATAAAGACCACGACAGAAATGCTAACGGCTTTAACTCGGGTACTTACTCAAACGGTTATGAAACAAAAACGCTCGACCACGACAGAGATATTGAATTCGGTATCGACCCTATGGATGTTGACGAAACAAATCTTGTGGTGACGATTGCAAACATTCAGAAGCGTTTTGACAAGACGCAGGCTATTCCCGAGCTCGATTGTTATACATACAGCAAGCTTTATGCAGAAGCAGTAAGAGTAGGTGCGACAATCAAAACAGCGGTTCTGACTGCCGCAAACGTGCTTTCGGATTTTGACGATAACCTTGAAGTCTTTTCGGAAGCTGGCGTACCACTCGACAGAGTGATTATGTACTGCACACCGAAGTATAACAAGCTTCTCAAAAACGCTGACGGTATTCAGAGAACACTCGAAATCAGCTCTGCAAAGAACATTGACCGCCGTGTTCGCTCTCTTGATGACATCGCAAAAATCAAGGAAGTGCCGAGTGCAAGGCTCAAGTCGTTGTTCAATTTCACGGACGGTTGCGTGGCTGATTCCACAGCAAAACAGATTGATTATATCCTTATCGACCCCGAAGCACAGGTGTCAAGGAATAAGTATTCTTACATCAAGGTATTTACTCCCGGCACAGACAGCAGAACAGCCGATAAATATATATATCAGAACAGACGTTTCAACGGTACATTCGGCATTGACGAGCTTCTCAAAGACGGCATTATCATTCACGCTGAAGCGTAAAGGGGTGAGCAATAATGAAAGCAGTTAAAGGAAATAAGGCATATACGGTAAATACAACTGAAGAGGCAAAGGCTTTCAGAGCGCAGGGCTTTGATATTTACGACGATAACGGCAAAATCAAGGAGCACGCTCTCGGCAAAACCGTATCTCTTGAAAAGTATGAGGCACTTGAAAAGGAAGTCGAAAAGCTGAAAGCCGAAAACAAGAAGCTTAAGGCAGACAGCAAGGACAAGGAATGATTTGATTGTACAGCGTATATATCGAAAATCAGGGCATAACGGACGAATTTGCAATTAAAGCCGCAGAGCATATTGACACTCTGACATTCAATCGCATAAAGGATTTTAATTCTTTAACGGAATTTCAGCAGAGAATAATCAGGCGAGTACATAACAGGCTGACAGCCTATGAACGTGAAAACGAGGATATTTTAGATTCGCAGTTACAGAGCTATTCTCTCAATGGAGTTTCAATGTCGTTCGGAAGTCAGGGCGTGAAGAATGTCCGCGGCGTTGCAATTCCGTCTGAATTGTATTCCTTGCTTGTTTCAACAGGACTTTGCTATCCTGCGATTTAGGGGTGATAAGATGAAATTTCCTTGCCTTGTACGGCAGAAAGTCTGTAAAACTCCGATTTATTTAACACTATATGGCGAGGGCGTGACCGAGGACGGTGCGCCCGTTGTCATTTATGAGCGAAAGGAACTTTATCCCGACGATAATTTATATCCGCAGGAAAATCTTTACGGCGATTATCTGTATTGCAATTATCAGGACAGCGCAAAAACTGTTCTGACAACACAGCAGAAAAAGGTCGAGGTCAGCGGCGTAATACTTGTACCTGGTGACATTGTTCCCGACAGTCCGACAATAAGCGGCGGCTTTGCCGAGATTAACGGAGTGCGGCGAGAAATTGTAAAGGGTATAAAGGCTCGCAACCCCGACGGAACAGTCAATTTTACAGAACTGGACGTGATTTAATGGGTGTTTTTAATGTTAGTTCAAAAATTAATTTAAATTTTGGCAAACTCAGGGAACTTGACCGTAACACACAGAGGGCTCTTGAAATAACGACTGACCAATTATTATCAGAAGTTAAAAATTCGCAAGTAATGCCTTTTAAAACCGGAAATTTGCAGGACAACAACACTTTTGCCGATTACTCAAACTCCGACAAAGGCGTTACGAGCATTGTTTCAACAACGCCTTATGCAAGGCGGCTGTATTTTCACCCTGAATATAATTTCAGCACGAAAGAGCATAAAAACGCAGGCGCAGAATGGTTTGTTCCTTGGCAAAAGGGCGGCACTCGTGAGAATTTCTGCGTTGATACCTTTGCAAAAATATATAAGGAGTTATGCGGATTATGATTACCCTTGCGAATATCAGGGACTTTTTAATGCGTTTCGACCTTTTCGAGCATTACTATATCGGCAAGCTTGACAATAAGCAGGATAAGTCACTCGGTATCTACTCGCTTAAGCGCAGTGAGCCGCCTGTTACTGCAATCGGCGGTGAAAGCTCGTACGACATAAAAGGCGTTTCGCTTTTAATTCACTACAATAACAACGCCGACGAAACGGAAATAGCCGCTCAAAGGCTTTTTGAAAAGCTCAGGACGGTCAAGGACGTTACAATCGGCAACACTCAGATTTATATGATACAGCTTTTAATGCCCGAGCCTGAGGACGTAGACACAGACAATAAGGGCGTTTATGAGCGTGTAATCGAAATGAAAATTTACTATGAAAGGAAGAATTAAACTATGAAAACAGGAGTATTTCCCTGCTACGAAAACCAGTTTCAGATTGGCGAAGCAGGCGTAGGAACACCGTCAACTCAGATTGCAAACTGTGAAGAATTTAGCGTATCTTTTGACAACGGCGTTGAGGAATGGAATTCTTTTGAATCCAAAGGCTGGAAAGACCGTCTTATGACAGCAAAGTCAATTATAATCAGCGTAAAAGGCAAGAGAACAGTCGGCGATGAAGGCAACGACCTTGTTGCAGGACTTGCATTTAAGAACGGAAGAGACGTTGAAAAAGATTTTCAGTGGACTTTCCCTGACGGTTCAACCACGCTTTTCCCGAATTCTGTCATTTCCGTAACAAACGTAGGTTCGGGTGCTTCGACAAATCCCGCACCTCTCGAATTTGAGGTTATGTCAAACGGCAAGCCTGTTTATACACCTGCGGCGTAAAATCAGAATGCAGTCGGGAACAGTTATAACCCGACTGCAAATTTTATAATTCTAAAGGAGAAAATAATATGTCAAAAATCATTGATATTACAGATAAACTCAATTTTGCTGAAAAGCCGATTTTCAAGGTCAAGGACGTTGAAATCGAAGCGAACAACGACGCAGTAACAATGCTGAAAGTAATCGCACTCTTTGAAAATGACGGAAACGGCATAAAGGTAGGCAATATTCTCAAAATGTTCAATCTTATGTTCGATGAAGAGAATCAGCAGAAAGTTGAGGGCTTGAAACTCGACCTTGAGGACTTTGAGAAATTTGTTACAGAAACAGCACAGTCCATCATTAACAACAATGAGGAACCCGAGGGGGAAACGACGACCCCGGCTACGACTTAATTGACGATTTCGATTTAATCGTTTCTTCTTTTAAGTCAAGCTACGGGGTCAGTATTTACTCCAAAGATTTTCAGACTATGACGTGGCAGGAGTTCCGTTCTCTGCTTTCGGGACTGGGACCCGACACGCCGCTTGCAAGGACGGTGCAAATCCGTCTTGAAGATGATAAGGACGTTTTAAAGCACTTTACATCAGCTCAGCACCGAATCCGAAACAAGTGGCGGTCACGCACCGTAAAGAAATATACCGCCGCCGAAATGGACGAGGTGTTAAAGCAGTTTCAGAATATCTTTGCTTCAATGTGAAGCTGAAAAATTACAAGGAAAGGAGGAATATTTATGAGTACATCAGTCGGAACAATCAGCCTTGATATGGTGCTTAACGGCTCGAAATTTAAAAAGCAGTTGGGCGATATGCAGAATCAGGCGAATTCTGTAAGTCAAAAAATGGCGGCTTCGTTCAAGAAAATCGGTGCGGCTGTAGCGGCGGCTTTTTCAACGGCTATGATTGCGAAATTCGGTAAATCCTGCATTGACCTCGGTTCAGACCTTGCAGAAGTGCAGAATGTTGTTGACGTTACATTTACAACGATGTCAGAAAAAGTCGACGAGTGGGCGGTAAATGCTCAAAAGGCTTACGGCTTGTCTGAAACAATGGCGAAGAAATACGTCGGTACGTTCGGCTCAATGGCGGAAGCATTCGGATTCACCGAACAGCAAAGTTATGATATGGCAACGGCGTTGACAGGACTGACGGGTGATGTAGCTTCTTTTTATAACCTAAGTCAGGATTTGGCATACACAAAATTAAAGTCGGTATTTTCAGGCGAAACCGAAACGCTGAAAGACCTCGGTATTGTAATGACACAGT
>JBJEOX010000390.1:0-5384 GCA_051880935.1 Ruminococcus sp. | reverse complement strand
GTCAGCTTCGCCCTTCTTAATCTTCTCAATAAGCTTTCTTGCATTTCCGAGACCGGAAGTAACGGCAACCTTTACTTCAACGCCTGCAACGCTGTATTTTGCCTCTCTGATTTCCTGCGGACCTCTTACCTCGGTAAACTCAATCTTCTTGAATGAGCCGTCAAGCATTCTTGCCGCAGTACGCAGAGCAGCCTCAAGCACGCCGCCTGTTGCACCGAAGATTGCACCGCCGCCCGTTGCCTTGTTGAACGGAGCGTCGTAGTCCTCGTCGTCCATATCCTCAAGCTTGATGCCTGCGCCCTTAATCATCTTCGCAAGCTCTCTTGTGGTGAGTGCAACGTCAACGTCGTCAAAGTCGAATGTGCGCAGTTCGGGACGTGTAGCCTCGAACTTCTTAGCAGTACAGGGAATTACGCTGACAACAAACATCTTTTCGGGGTCAAGATTATATTTCTGAGCATAGTAGCTCTTAAGAACTGCGCCGAACATTCCCTGCGGAGATTTGCAGGTTGAAAGGTGCGGAATCATTTCGGGATAGTAATGCTCAACAAACTTAACCCAACCGGGACAGCAGGAGGTGAACATCGGGAGAGTTTCCTTGCGTGTGATTCTCTCGACAAGCTCATTTGCTTCTTCAAGAATTGTCAGGTCGGCGGTGAAGTCCATATTGAAAACCTTGTCAACGCCGAGTCTGCGGATTGCAGAAACCATTTTGCCCTCAACGTTTGTGCCGATTGGCATACCGAAGCTCTCGCCGAGAGTTGCCTTGATTGACGGAGCAGTGTAGAAAATAACCTGCTTGTCGGGGTCGGAGATAGCGTTCCATACCTCGTCAATCTGGCTCTTTTCGTTGAGCGCACCTACAGGACAGCTTACAATACACTGACCGCAGCCAACGCACGGGGAATCGCCGAGTCCCTTTTCGAAAGCACAGCCAACGTGTACCTTAAAGCCACGCTTGATAGGTCCGATAACCGAAACCTCCTGTACATTCTTGCAGGCTGCAACGCAGCGCATACACTGAATACACTTGTTGTTGTCACGCACGATATAGGGTGACTGGTCGTCAATTTCATAAATAGGCTCTTCTGCCTTGAATCTGTCTTCGTCAACGCCGTAGTCAAAAGCAAGCTTCTGAAGCTCGCAGTTGTTGCCTCTTACGCAGGAAAGGCACTTTTTGTGGTGAGTGGAGAGGATAAGCTCAATAGTAGTTTTTCTTGAAGCTCGAACCTTTGGAGTATTTGTGAATACCTCCATTCCCTCCTCAACAGGATAAACGCACGATGCGATAAGACCTTTTCTGCCCTTTACCTCAACAACGCAGACACGGCAAGCGCCGATGCAGTTGATGTCCTTAAGATAGCAAAGCGACGGAATTTCGATTTTTGCGACCTTAGCCGCCTGTAAAATAGTATAGTTGCTCGGCACCTCAACAGGGATACCGTTTATTTTAAGATGTACCATATCCATAATTATCCCTCCTTAATGTGTGTAGATTGCGCCGAACTTGCAGTTTCTCATACAAAGTCCGCACTTGATACACTTATCCTGATCAATAACGTGAGGCTGTTTAACAGTGCCCGAAATTGCACCGACGGGGCAGTTCCTTGCACAGAGCGTACAACCCTTACATTTTGCGGGGATAATCTCGTATTTCATAAGTGCCTTGCAGACGCCTGCCGGACACGTTTTATCCTTGATGTGGGCGATGTACTCGTCCTTAAAGTAGTTCATTGTTGACAGAACGGGGTTCGGAGCAGTCTGACCGAGTGCGCAGAGCGAAGAGGTCTGCATATGACGTGCAAGCTCGTCAATCTTTTCCAGATCTTCCATCTCACCCTTGCCCGATGTGATTTTGTCGAGGAACTGCAGAAGTCTGCGTGTACCTACACGGCAGGGCGTACACTTACCGCAGCTTTCGTCAACGGTAAACTCAAGGTAGAACTTGGCGATATCAACCATACAGGTGTCCTCGTCAAGAATAATCATACCGCCTGAGCCCATCATTGAGCCGAGAGCAAGCAGGCTGTCGTAATCAATCGGCGTGTCAATATGAAGTGCAGGAATACAACCGCCCGAAGGACCGCCTGTCTGAGCAGCCTTGAACTTCTTGCCGTTGGGGATTCCTCCGCCGATTTCTTCAACGATTTCACGCAGAGTAGTACCCATAGGAATTTCAACAAGACCTACGTTTGTAATCTTGCCGCCGAGTGCAAATACCTTTGTGCCGGGGCTCTTGGGAGTTCCCATAGATGCAAACCACTTACTGCCGTTTAAGATAATCTGCGCAATGTTAGCGTATGTTTCAACGTTATTGAGTACGGTAGGCTTGCCGAAAAGTCCCTTTACTGCGGGGAACGGAGGACGCGGACGAGGCTCGCCTCGGTTGCCCTCGATTGAAGTCATAAGAGCAGTTTCCTCACCGCAAACGAATGCGCCTGCACCGAGTCTGATTTCCATATCAAAATCAAAGCCTGAACCGAAAATGTTCTTGCCGAGGAAGCCGTATTCCTTAGCCTGGTCAATAGCCTTTTGCAGTCTTTCAACGGCAATAGGATACTCCGCTCTGATATATACAAAGCCGTGATGTGCGCCGATTGCATAACCTGCGATAATCATAGCCTCGATAATACACTGCGGGTCGCCCTCGAGGATTGAACGGTCCATAAATGCACCGGGGTCGCCTTCGTCGGCGTTACAGCATACGTACTTAACGTCGTTTACGCTTGCTTTTGCAAACGACCACTTTCTGCCTGTCGGGAAGCCGCCGCCTCCTCTGCCTCGGAGTCCCGAAGCTGTGATTTCATTGATAACGTCGTCGGGAGTCATCTTTGTAAGCACCTTTGCAAGTGCCTGATAACCGTCAACAGCTATGTATTCATCAATATTTTCGGGGTCAATTACACCGCAGTTGCGAAGTGCAACTCTGAGCTGTTTTTTGTAGAATGCTGTTTCGGAGAGCGAAATAATCGAGCCGTCCTCGTGAACGGTTTCCTGATACAAAAGCTCCTTAACAACCTTGCCCTCTTTGAGGTGCTCCTTAACAATTCTCTCTACGCCCTCGGGAGTAGCCTGTGAATAGAAAGCACCCTCGGGATAGACAATCATAATCGGACCGAGCGAGCAAAGGCCGAAGCAGCCTGTTCTTACAACAAGGATTTCCTTTTCAAGTCCGTTTGCCTTTAACGCCTTTTCAAGAGCGTCAATTACCTTTTTACTGCCTGAGGAAGTACAGCCGGTACCTCCGCAAACAAGCACCTGCTTGCGGTAGCCTGTCTTTTTGGCAAGCTTTTCGCCCTCTGCGGCAACAAGCTTTCTTACCTTTACAATCTGTTCGTGTTCTTTTTTAATCTTGTTGAGCTCTTCAAGTTTCACGGCTTATTTGCCCCCTTTCTTAATGTACTTGTCAAGAATTTTGTCAACCTGGTCAACGGTCATTTTTCCGTAAACCTCGTCGTCAACCATCATAACGGGAGCAAGTCCGCACGCACCTACGCAACGGCAGGAATCAATTGAGAACAGTCCGTCGGGGGTACACTCGCCGCTTTTAATACCGAGCTTTTCTTCAATGGCTGCAAGGATTTTGTCTGCACCCTTTACATAGCACGCCGTACCAAGGCAAACGCTGATTCTGTGCTCACCCTTTGGTGTAAGGCTGAACTGCGAATAGAAGGTTGCAACGCCGTAAACCTCGCTGAGCGAAATTCCAAGACCGTCTGCAACCATCTGCTGCACCTCAATCGGCAGATAACCGTAAATGCCCTGTGCCTCCTGCAAAACGGGAAGCAACGCACCCGGCATATCCTTGTGCTTTGCGATTACATCTTTCAGCTTCCTTTCCTGGGCGATTGTGCCCTTGAAGGCGTTAAGAGATGATTCTGTCATTAATATAACCTCCAATACTGATTTTCATAATTACCGGAAAATAACATGATATAACATATTATACAATATTGCTCGAAATATTACAAGCATTTTTAATAATAAATAATAATTGATAATTTGTTTTATATGCAATTTTGAAAGAAATTTTTGCAATATTGACATATTTCAGCTGATATTTTGTTTATTTTGTTTTTTGCTATGTTGATTATGTCTAACAACAGTTTTATAAATTGTTGCTTTTAGCTAAATAAAAAATATCCGATATTTAATTCTAATAAAGAACATAGTAAAATATGTCTATTTTTATGTTTTGCAATCATCGAACAGCCTCGAAAAATGTTGATATTTCAATTTTTTTGTATTATACTGAATACGTCAAAATAAAACACAATGGAGGCTGTAATGGAAAAAGATAACACACTCTCGCAGATTTCACGCTCAGCAAACAATTCCGGCATTGATGCAAAAGCTTTAGCTAAGCAGATTTCAGAATATATCAGCGGAAACTCACTCTCTCAGATTGCGCAGAATTTACAGCAGGTAGAGGCTCTGATGTCGTGCTACCGCTGTGCAATTATGGAGGTTGAAACAAAGTTCCGTGTTCTTAACGAGCAGTTTTCGCTGAGTCACGAGCGCAACCCGATTGACAGCATTAAAACAAGGCTTAAATCTCCCGAAAGCATTATTGAAAAGCTCAGCCGAAAAAATCTGCCGAATACAATCAGCTCAATTGAAGAAAATCTCAAAGACGTTGCGGGAATCAAAGTAATCTGTTCCTTTATCGACGACATTTATATGCTTGCCGACTGTCTTTTACAGCAGGACGATATTAAGCTTATTGAGAGCAAGGATTACATAAAAAATCCGAAGGAGAACGGTTACCGCAGTCTGCACCTTATTGTTGAAATTCCGATTTTCCTGCAAAATGAAAAGCGGCTTATGAAGGTTGAGGTCCAGCTCAGAACAATTGCAATGGAGTTCTGGGCAAACCTTGAGCACAAGCTCAGATACAAGAAAAACCTATCCGAAAAAACAGCAAACCTTACTGCAAAGGAGTTAAGCGAATGTGCTCAGATGAGCGCAATTCTTGACGAGAAAATGCAGAGAGTGCGTGACGAAATCGAAAATTCGGA
The DNA here is from genome assembly GCA_051880935.1 of Ruminococcus sp. GTDB lineage: Bacteria > Bacillota > Clostridia > Oscillospirales > Acutalibacteraceae > Ruminococcoides. The sequence goes on along the minus strand of JBJEOX010000390.1, from coordinate 366 downwards.
TTAGATTTTTAATTTATATGTTATCTATACACATAAATAAGCCGGAAATGCAAGCTCGGTATTTTAAGATAAACGACACTTTAATTAACAATTTACAATTGTGGCGGAGTGGATAGACTGCAATAAATCAACAGTTCGCTGCCCGAATTTATTTATATGCGGCGTTGCCTGTCGAGTGCCCCGACACGCAAATTTTAATTGTAGCGGCGAACTTTGTTCGCCATAATGAAGCTATAAAAGAATATGTAATAATATCAGTGTAGGGAACAGTCTTGACTGTTCCGTAGGATTACAGCTAACCTATGGGTAATCGGGGCTGTAAAAAAACAGTCAAAAAAACAAGCCGGGATTCACTAAAAGGTGAGT
>JBJEOX010000389.1:0-5405 GCA_051880935.1 Ruminococcus sp. | reverse complement strand
AATTTATTTGTAAAGGGGGTGCATATCAAAATGAATGATGTAATTATCTTACTTACATTTGCTATTGTTTTAACAGCAGTTAGAGCAATAATTAATGATATAAAAAAATGACCGCCCTGTACTGCGAATACAGAGCGGTTTATTAAAATATAAACGCTAGCAGAACAGCCCAAGCTGTTCCTTTCACTATTATATTAACACAACAACAATTTTATGTCAATAGATTAGGCGGTGAAAATATGGCAATATCCGAATCACAAAGAAAAGCTGTTGCAAAGTACAACGCAAAATCCTATGATGAAATAAAAGTCAGAGTTTCCAAAGGTAACAAGGATATAATAAAGGCTCACGCCGAAAGCAAAGGCGAAAGTCTGAACGGCTTTGTTAATCGTGCCATTGATGAAGCAATGGAGCGTGACAAAAAAGAAACACAAGCAACCGCAGCGGAATAATGCCGCTGCAAAGGCGTAATATAAAACATTTGCAAACCATTAACCGCCAACCAGGCGATATAATAGAATACAACGAAGATTCCGAGGAATAATAAAATGAAAGAATTGAGCCTTAAATTATTACGTGAATTATGTGATAATGGCAATGTAATATGGTCTGACCATATACACAAGCGTTTGAATGAACGCATTTTAAACCGCAAGGACGTTTATAACGTTCTTAACAACGGAAAGATAATTGAACAATACCCTGATGATTATCCTCACCCTTCCTGCCTTATATCCGGCAAGGATTTACAGGGCAATCCGTTGCATATTGTTGTCGCCTGCAATGGCATTACCGTAACAATGGTGACGGCATACTTTCCCACAGAGGATAAGTTTGAAGATAATTTTGAAACCCGAAAGGAGAAATAATTATGACCTGTTATGCTTGCAATTATGAATTAAAACCGAGTACAACAACATATTTTGTTGACCTGAAGAGCTGTATGGTTATCGTAAAAAATGTACCTTGTTTGAAATGCGATAAATGCGGCGAAGTATTTTACAGTGATGAGGTTGCAGAAAGGCTTGATGACATTATAAAACAGGTCAGAAGCCTTGTAACTGAAATTGCCGTTATTGAATACACCGACAATAAAGCCGCTTGATTTAACGCTGACCGATAAGAATTATTTTCTATTGAGCCTTTAAAGTAAGGGGGAATATTATGCCGAATACAGTTGAATATTATCTCTCAAAAGGCTTTGATCGTCCTATGGCGGAATACTTTGCAGGCGGAAGAAAAAAGCTTGTTGCCGTTGCTCCGCAACAGGATTTTACACTTCTGTTGACCTATGAAAACGGCGAAAAGCGTATACTTGATGTAAATCCTATACTTGACAAAGGCGGAGTATTTACACCGTTCAGAGATTACGAAAATTTCAAGCGTGTATATGTGGATAACTGCAATTGTATTGCGTGGGATATTGACCCGAATGTTGACAGTAATGTTGTTTGGAATAACAAGGTTGACCTTTGCCCGGATTGCTGTTATGTTGACAGCGTACCGATAAATTACGGTGGTGAAAGTGCGGAAGAAACAAAAGGAACGCCGCAGACAAAGGCAAAAAACAAATATAATGCAAAGGCTTATGACGGTATAGCTCTACAAGTAAAAAACGGTGAAGAATGGGACCCTGATTTTACAAAAACAACAGAGCAGGAACGCAAGGACATTGAAGCGGCTGAACAAAGCGGTTTTGTTGATGAAAGTAATATTGATTGGAATAACCTTTCATCTTTTGCATAGTTTCATCGGAGAAGTCATACAAAAAATTCAGAAGTCGGCAAGTCTTGAAATATAGGCTTGCTTTTACTTTATGCCTTAATTCCGCAGCGGCAAGGCTTATATATTCCGTTGCGCATATCAGAATAAAGCACAAATGCCACGTACAAGCCGAGATTTGCCCTGTGTGGGGGTTTTATTTATTAATAGTGTAATTCACATTTACGGAATAAAATGCAATACAAGCAAAATACGGCGGTGTTATAGAAGAGTAGGGAATAAAAGCCGCTGAAAAAATTTAACTTGCCTGTCACTTGTAAAAAAATCCTTTACAAGTTGCAATAACGTAGCAAACAAGCCGTTTTTTAACTTGCTTGTAATTTGCAATTAACAAAAATGCTGTGATTCTGTTAATTGCCTGCTGATAATGAACAGAATATTCATAAACGTTTCTTTTGCACTTGTTTTCCTTGTATTCAATTTTTGTAGACAGACATAAAAAGATACTGCTCGTTCACAAAGTCGAAAAATAGCCTTATTTCTGCCAAAGACAGCGGCATATTCAGAGCTGTTTCCGCTGCAACTTTTTTTATAGCTTTGGTTGCAACTTTTCTGCAAAAAGGTTGCAACCTTCTGACTACAAAGGTTGCAACCTCGCTTTTTCGCTTTATCGGCTGAAATCCGCATAAATACTGCGTTTTTCGTTAGTGGCTCACTTGTATTTTTCGCATATTCGCTGTTTCGGAAAAAATTATTTGTGTTTCGGAAAAATGCTATTCGTTTGTTTCGGAAAAACTGTTTTTGAGCTTGAAAAATCAGTAATCATAGCTGTCCTCGCCTTCCTCGTAAATCTCATCACTGAGAACACTTACAAGGACTGGTTTGATTTGCTCTGTCAGTATATCTATAACATCTGACTTGCTCACGCCACCCGAACCGCTCAAGCGGATTGAACCCAGTCCCTCAAGCTTAAGAGTGACAACCTTTTCTGAACTACCCGAAAAGCCTTTATAATCTGAATTGTAAGGTGCAATGTCGATTTGATTCGGTCGAATATCGGGAATATTGAAGCTCTGATTCAGTATGTTTTCTGTTTCGCTTGCGGTGTATACGACTTCGCCGCCGCCGAAATTAACAAGCTCGGGACCGTTTTCACCTACAAGCGCAAGACCGAGTGCAGCACTTGATGTACCGACTGCGTACCCTTTGTTTGTTGTCGGGGTACTTGTAACTGTGATATTGAAGCTTTTCTGTGCTTCTTCGATTTTAGCTTGAACCGCTCTGGCAATATCGGCGTTTCTGATTTCGTTGATGTATGAATCCATCGTTGATTTAGCTGATGCTTTTGCTTCTGAAGAAAGATCCATTTTTTCAATGGCTTCAGCTGTAGATTTTGCCATTTCGTCCATATCGTCATTGAAGCCTGTTTTTAGCTTTCCGACACTGTCAGCAGTATTCTTCTGCTCTCCCTGAAGTGCAGTAAATTTATCAACAATTTTGAAGCTCGGAATCGGAAGCCGTTGCCATTCCTGCAAGTGCGGCGGCACTTTGTTCTGAACCGTCGTCCATAGAAGCAACTAATTCATCAAGTCCCTTGATGTTCTTGCTTTGCAGAGTTTTAAGATTGCTGTTGTATGTTTCCCAATATGAAATTTGAGTATCAAGATTTTTGTTAAGGTCTGAAACGGAAATAGCTACTATTTCGTTTGTTTCAGTTGTTGAGGATTCCACTATTGAAGGTGCTTCATCCCACAATGCATATTGATTTTGGAAAGAAGTCAAAGCCGCCTGATATGCTTCATCATACGCAGTAGCTAATTCATACAGCTGTATATTGATTCCGTCAGCAGCGGCATTGACTGCGTCCTGTTCCGTAAGTTGAATGTCGGCAGCTTCTTCGGTTATTCCTTTTGCTTCCAGCATAGCCGACTTATAGCTTTCTACATCGGTAGTTAAATCCTTAACCTTCTGACTTGCTTCATCAAAGGCTTCCCGGTAACTCTTCTTTATGGTGTTGCCGCTTTCATCGGTAACTTCAACCATACTGTTCATAAATGATTCATACTCGGCGTAAGCCTGTGCATTACCGTCACTCTCGCCATATTTCTTGGTATAAGGTGCAATTTCGTCAAGAAGTTTATAGTAATTTTCTTCGGCTTTTGCCTTTAATGCAAGGGACTCCTTATATTTTTCAGCCGCATTATCGTACCTTTCCTGTTCGTACTCCTGATTTACCAATGCAAGCAAGGCTTCTTTAGTGGTCGCTGTCTTGCTTAATACGTCATTGTAGTTTACATTCAGCTCCGGGAATGCTTTGTTGAGCTGTTGAATGATACTGAGCATTTCAACATTTTCACCTGACGTTAAATTCGTTTTTCCTGCAAGCTCAAAAATCCTGTCGGATAAAGTCTTTGTGCCGAAAATAAGGGAAGATATGTCCTTAATTCCGTCTGTTATAGTACGCTGAATTGTTCTGATATCTACAAACCATTTTTCAGCAAGTTCTTCGTTAGTCATAGGGATTTCACTAATGTACCTTTGGAACAGAACATCATACCTTCGCCGCATTATCTCGGTTTTCATAACTCGGTTACAGTAATCTTCGTAAACTGCAATGACCGTTTTAATGTGTTCGACAATAATTCTCGTCTTGATAGCAGAACTCTTAATGCTTGCGACTTTCTGATCCGAAATATTTTCAGGGTCGTACATCATCCGGAACCACTCAATAGCTTCTGCTTCCTGAACCCTGTCAATGCTGTATGTAGCATTGTCGATAAAGCCGACAAATTTGCGGTAGTTTTCAAGCAAAAGCTTTGTATTGTGCAATCGTCCGTCCTCGGTCTGCTTCCGTTGCTTATCATTGAGCATTTGCTGTGCAAGCAAGGCGGCTTTGGCTGCGTACTTTGCAACGCTGATAAGGTCATTCTTCGTAAAATTAAAGTTTTCCATTGTATTCCTACCCAATACCTGAAATTAAGATATATTATAATACTTTTCCACCTTTGTAGAAATCTCTTGAAGTTTTTCCTTCGGGATATACTTGCTGATTATTTCTCTGTATCGTTCCATAGTATCCTACACATCCTCTGTTCTGCGCTTTGCAGAGCCGGTCATTAATAAAGCGTTTTATCCCTTTGAGTGTTTTCCTTTTTGTAGGATTACTCTCAAGCCATCCAAGCATTGAGCGCAATTCCTGTTCTACATTTACAGCCGGATAAAGTTCCTTGTAATGCTCTACATAAGACATCGGAACTTTATAAAAAAGTTTTATCGCTCAACGGCAAAGAAATAAAGATATTTTTATTAGCGTTGTCGGCTGATTTTGCAGACGGCGGCGCATATATATTATTTTTATTTACTTTAATTTCATTTAATTTAATTTGTTGCGTTTTTGTTACATTTTGAGGGGTTTCTGCTACATTTTAAGGGGTTTCTGCTACATTTTAAGGGGTTTCTGCTACAGAAATTAAGCTTTTGGGTGCATTTTCTAAAGCCACATCGCATTTCTGTTTTTCGCGTAACCAGTATTTTGATTTATCTACCTTGTTCCTAACAGTCACTGAATCATAGCGTCGCTGAATTCCGACAGAGGTCATTATATTCTGTTGCAGGAGGTCTTTATCAAATAAGCCTATTTCCGCACAGTAATCAATAACTTGTCCCACAAGGTCTTTTTGTTT
>JBJEOX010000388.1:0-5405 GCA_051880935.1 Ruminococcus sp. | reverse complement strand
TTTACTCAGCTTTTAACAAGCCGAGTGAATCCGAAATCGAAAAATTAAAATACGACGTTGCAGTCAAACAAGATTTAACAGCAGTTTGTAAAATTCTGGATTATCTGCACCGCAGCGGAAATGATGAGGCTTGCAGAGCTGTTGAGTCGGTTTACTTTTTTGACGCATTAAAGGACAAACGGCAAAACGACATCAGCAGCCGAGTTACTGCATTCGCTCAAAATAATTTTATCAGTGAGCGTAACGTATGGCGCAATCTTGATTTAGCGTGCAAACTCTGTGCGTCATTCCGAGGGTTAAGAACAAAAAGCATTAAAGAGATTTTAAATAAAAAATAATATTACTGCATATCACTTTCAAGCTGACTGACTCAGTCGGCTTTATTGTGTTGCTTTAATTCAAGCGTAGGGGTTTACCTGCGCTTTTTATTTTTGCAAGTTGGCAGTAAACGCCCGAAGTTGGCAGTAGCTCACAAACTTTTTTTACTACAATAAAAATATAAATACATACAGTGGCGATTTATATATGGCGAAAGAGTGGGCAAAAGCCTTTTACAATGGCAAGCCGTGGAAACTCAGCAGAAATTGTTACATTGCAAAACGAATTATGATTGACGGAGGACTGTGCGAAATTTGTCAAGAAGTTCCGGGTTATATAGTTGACCACATAATAGAGCTGACACCTGAGAACATTGACAATCCCGAAATAGCTCTGAATGAAGAGAATTATCAATATCTCTGCAAAAAATGTCACGACAAAAAAACAGGATATTTTTGCGGTAATGAGCGAGGATATTTTTTTGACGACGACGGACAACTACACGCACTCCCCCCTATCAAAAAATCGCAACGCTGATAACAGAAGACCGAAGGGGGCAGAGTAGGAAATAATACACAGCTCGTGCGTATGACCCCCCTCCCCAAAAAGAAAAACAAGCAAGGGAGGCGACGTAAGAAATGGCTTTGACATCGGAAGAAAAAGAAAGAAAAGCAATTAAAAAAGAACAAAAAAGATTAACCGAAATTTACGCAGAAGTAGAAGAAAAAAAGCGTAATTTAGTTATCGGATTGATTGAAAACGCTGCATTTGCAAGAGTAAAATTGCAATCTTTAGCAGCGGATATACAGCAAAACGGATGGACAGAAATGTTCTCACAGTCCGAAAAGCAAGAGCCTTATTCTCGCCGCCGACCCGAGGCGGATTTATATAACACCCTGCTTGCAAACTACCTCAAATACATAAAACAGCTCAACGACCTTTTGCCGAAACCGGCTGAGGGCGTACAAGTGCAGACAGACGGATTTGATGAATTTGTAAACGAGCGATTGAAAATATGAAACGCTATCCCCTCGACTATAACCCGATTTTGGAATACTACGAAAAAATCGAATCGGGTGAAGAGGTAGTCAGCGAAAAGGTACGGAAGTGGTATAAAAAACTCGCTTATGACGTAGAGCACCCCGGCTATTATTTTTACAGCAACGCAAGAGCAAATCACATTTTGGAGTTTGCCGAAAATTTTTGCAGGCACTCAAAAGGCAAGCTCGGAGGTCAGCTTGTAAAACTTGAACTGTGGGAAAAAGCGTGGCTTGCCGCAACCTTTGGATTTATCGACGGCGACGGAATCAGGAAATACACCCTATCAGTTTTGATAGTCGCAAAGAAAAACGGTAAATCTCTCCTTGCCTCAATCGTCGGCTTATATATGCTCGTCGGCGACGGCGAAGCAGGTCCGGAAGTTTATGCGGTTGCTACAAAAAGGGACCAAGCAAAAATCATCTGGATGGAAGCAAAGCGAATGGTCAGGAAGTCCGAAGCTTTACTGAAAAGAATAAAACCGCTGACGTTTGAATTAAGCTCTGAGAATTACAATTGCGGAGTATTTAAACCTCTCGCATCCGACTCCGACACTCTCGACGGTCTTAACGTCCATTGTTGCTTAATGGACGAGCTGCACCAATGGAAAAACGGCAGAGCATTGTATGACATTATGGTTGACGGCACTATCGGAAGAGAACAGCCGCTCGTACTTGTCACCACAACAGCAGGCGTAATCAGAGAAGATATTTACGACGACATTTACGACGACGCCCGGACGGCGACTAATGCGCTTTTTGATAAAAATGCATATCTGGACGAACACAGTCTTTATATCATTTACGAGCTTGACAACCGCAGCGAGTGGACTAATCCTGATTGCTATAAAAAGGCTAATCCCGGATTAGGCACTATAAAAAATAAAGACTCGCTTTTGGCAAAGGTTGAAAAAGCAAAGCACAAACCCGAGCTTGTAAAAAATCTTTTATGCAAAGAATTTAACATACCCGAAACATCAAGCGAAGCGTGGCTGACGTTTGAACAGCTCAATAATGAGGCTAAGTTTGACGTTAAGAAATTAAAACCTCGTTACGGTATCGGCGGAGCTGACCTATCCTCAACCACTGACCTGACAGCCGCTTGCGTTATTTTCTGCGTACCGAATGACAACAGGGTTTTCGTTTTGCATATGTACTGGATTCCCGAGGATTTAGTCGAAAAGAAAGTCAGAGAAGATAAAATCCCTTATGATAAATGGATTGACCAAGGCTATATGCGTACTTGCCCCGGCAATAAAATCCACGCAGGAGTTGTAACGGAATGGTTCAGAGAAATTCAGGAAGAATACGACATCTATCTTTTTAAGGTGGGCTATGACAGTTGGTCAGCTCAATATTGGGTGGTCGAAATGGAAAACACGTTCGGCAAAATAATGGAGGCTGTTCATCAGGGCAAAAAAACACTCTCTGACCCGATGAAAAACCTCGGAGCTGACCTTGATAAAAAGCTGATTGTCTATAACAACAACCCGATAACAAAATGGTGTCTTGCAAACACCGCAATTGACGAGGATAAAAACGGTAATATCCAACCTCACAAAACGAGCAAAGCAACTCGAAGAATTGACGGTACAGCAGCACTATTAAACGCATACACAATTTTTTATAATTACGCCGACGAATATTTAAGTCTTGTATAGGAAGTGAGATTTTGGGATTTTTCGCAGCGGTAAAATCCGCAATTAAAAACGCTTTAACAAGTGATAAAGGCGTATCAAAATACAAGCTCGTTGAGCATTTGTCAAACAGTATGAGCTTGTGGGGCAACGCCGCCTATGATAACGACATTGTAAGAGCCTGCGTAAATGCTAAAGCATTGCGTATCTCAAAATTATCACTCCGTCATATACAGGAGACCGCAAGAGCGGACGGCTCAAAGCAGTTAAATATCAATCCGTGGCCGTATATGCGTTTTTTGCTCGAAGAACCTAACCGCTATATGTCGCTTGCTCCGTTTTTGCACAAAATAAGCGTGCTTTGTGATTTAACAGGCAATGCGTTTATTTTGATTTTGCGTGACAGCAACGGATTGCCTTGCGAACTCTTCCCCATTCCGGCTGTAATGGCCGAGGCGAAATACAATCCCGACGGCGCATTGTTTTATGACTTTACACTCAAAAACGGTGAGCGTTGGCGATTTGCAGATTATGACATTATCCACTTGCGTGGTGATTTTTACATAAACGACATTTTCGGCGACAGCAGAGGTAACTCACTCTCCCCTCTGCTTGAGGTCGTCGAAACTACCGACAAGGGTATTATCAACGCAATTAAAAACTCGTCAATCGTGCGGTGGCTGCTCAAATACACGACCGCACTCCGTGACGAGGATTTAAAGAAAAATGCTCAGGCTTTCGCCGACAATTATTTAAACATCAGCAGCGGAGCAGTAGGCGTAGCGGCTGTTGATGCTAAAGCCGAAGCAACGCAGGTCAATCCGCAGGATTATGTACCTAATGCGGCACAGATGTCAAAATCATCAGAGCGGCTTTTATCACTTTTTAACACAAACTACAAAATTATAACGTCCTCAGCAAACGAGGACGAAGAAAATGAGTATTACGAAACGGTCATAGAGCCGTTTGTAATAAAGCTCTCCCAGGAGTTTACACGTAAATTGTTTACTCGTAGACAGCGCAGCACCGGCAACTACATTTCGGCAGGCTCGTTTAATTTGCAGGCGGCAAGCCTCAAAACAAAATTACAGCTTGTGCAGATGGTTGACCGAGGTGCATTGTCGCCTAACGAGTGGAGAGAATCAATGGGACTTGCACCCAACGAGGGCGGTGACAAGCCTATCCGCAGACTTGATACCGCAACGGTAGAATCAGCCGACAATGGAGGAGGTGAGATAAATGCCCCGAACAATTAACATTAACGGACTTATCGTAACTGACGATGATAAATGGTATTACGATTTTTTGGGACTTAGCGCAAACGCACCTAAAGACATCAGTGCGGCACTTGCCGCTGCTGACGGCGATGAGGTTATAGTAAATCTCAACTCAAACGGCGGAGATGTTTTTGCAGGCAGTCAGATTTATGACTTACTTGCAGGATATAAAGGAAATCTGCTCATCAGGGTTGTAGGCATTGCGGCATCAGCCGCCTCGGTTATTGCTTGCGCCGGAAAGTCCGAAATCGCACCTACTGCAATGCTTATGATACACAACGTATCAAGCTATACCGAGGGCGACTATCGCAAAATGGCGCACTCTGCCGAGGTTTTGCAAAATGCAAACAAATCCATAGCAGCTGCATATTGCCGCAAGACAGGATTGTCCGAAAAAGAGCTGCTTGCCCTTATGGACAAAGAAACCTATATCACCGCCGAAGAGGCAGTAAAGCAAGGTTTTATAGATAAAATTGCCGAATACGGCGACGAATCAGAACCTAAAAAGGGACTTGCCCTCGCCGCCTCGGCAACGGGACTTTTGCCCGAAAAAACAATCAACAGAATCCGAGCAGAACGAGCGAAAACGCAAGCAAAGCTCGAATTGATAAAGCTTAAAAATTTAAAGTAAAGGAGCAATAAAAAATGACCTACGAAGAAAAGCGCAATGCACTCGTTGCAAAGGCGCAAAGACTCATCGACGAGGGAAAAATCACCGACGCAAACACCGCTATGCAGGAAATCAGGGACCTTGACGCACAGCACGAGGAAAGTGCGACAGCCGCCGCAAACCTTGCCGCACTCTCAAATACAAGACAGGCTGTAACTCCTGTTGCACCTCTTATGACAGGTCAGGGCGTTTTACTCACCGACGACGGCAACGCTCCCGAATCCGCAGGCGAAATCGATGATATTTATGCATCTATGGAATATCGTATCGCATTTAAAAATTACATCACAAGCGGCACACCTATCCCCGGAAAATTTATGAACACGGAGCAGATTACAACCTCAACAACCGCCGGAACAACCGTACCGACAAATATGTATGAAAGAATTTTAACTATGCTTGAAAATGTCGGCGATATTTACGCAAGAGTATTTAAGTCAGCTTATCCGACTGCACTGCTCATCCC
>JBJEOX010000387.1:0-5425 GCA_051880935.1 Ruminococcus sp. | reverse complement strand
ATGCGCTTATGCGTATGAATGCACAGCTTGACGAGGAATTTTTCAGAGAAAATTCCGATTATATTATAGAAAATAATTCAGACCTCAGCTCGCTGAATGTTCAGCTTGGCGGTCTGTTAAAACAACTCAACAGTTAAACACCGAGGTGATTTAATGCCTACAGCTTCCCGTCGTTACAAGCGGAAAAGCAGAAAAGGAATCAATGCATTAATCTGGCTTATTGTGCTTGCAATTGTTGCAGGCGGAATCGTGTTTTTTGTTACGAATTATTACGAGGATACAAAAAACGGACTTGAAAAAGCAAGCTACCCCAAAAAATACAGCGAATTTGTCGAAAAATATGCAGATGAATACGGACTTGAAGAGTCGCTTGTCTACGCCGTTATCCGCACAGAAAGCGGATTTAACCCCGACGCACAGTCCGACGCAGGAGCTTGCGGAATTATGCAGATGATGCCCTCGTCCTTTGAGTGGCTTCAGGAAAAGCGAGGGACTGAGGAAGAATATACGACCGAGGATTTGTTCAATCCCGAGGTTTGCATAGACTACGGCTGTTATCTGCTCAAGTATTTTTACGATTATTACGGTGACGAGCGGTGCGCTGTTGCGGCGTACAACGCAGGCTTTGTTGTCGGCGAGTGGCTCGCTGACAGCAATTACAGCAAGGACGGCAAAACGCTCGACAAAATCCCCTATCCCGAAACGAGCAACTATGTGGATAAGGTTGAAAGTGCAAAAGAAATGTATATAAAACTTTATGATTAAGGTTAATTTTTACATTTTAACAGATAATAGATAATATATATTACTTGTTTTGTCTTATGAAAGGATGATTACAATGGCTGATGAAAAATCAAAAACAGCAAAACTCAAAGAAAAAATTATGATGGAAGAGCCCAAGGGCATTAAGGCGCTTGCAAAAAAAGAAATAAAAAAAGCCGATGAATTCTGCAAGGGCTATAAAAAATTCCTCGACAATTCACCGATTGAGCGTGAGGCTGTGCGCTACACCGTTGAGCTTGTTAAAAAGGCAGGTTTTACCGAATATGACGCAGAGGCTGAATACAAGGCAGGCGACAAGGTTTATTATGTTAACCGTGACAAGGCTGTTGCACTTGCTGTAATCGGCAAAAACGGCGTAAAGAACGGCGCACGTCTTGCAATTGCACATATTGACTCACCCCGAATCGACTTAAAGCCTAATCCTCTTTACGAGGCTAACAACCTTGCGCTTTTCAAAACCCACTACTACGGCGGCCTTAAAAAGTACCAGTGGACGGCTATTCCGCTTTCGCTTCACGGAACTGTTGTAAAGCTTGACGGAAAGAGAGTAAATATCAGTTGGGGTGACGAGGAGGACGAGTCCTGCTTCTGCATTACCGATTTGCTCCCACACCTTGCACAGGAGCAGTCTGCAAAGCCTATGGCTAAAGCCTTTACGGGTGAGGATATGAACGTGCTTGTCGGCTCACGTCCGTATGACACAAAGGATGAGGAAAAGGACCTTGTAAAGCTCAATGTAATGGCAATTCTCAACAAGAAGTACGGCATAACCGAGGGTGACTTCCTTTCGGCAGAGCTTTGCCTTATTCCGTCGTTTAAGTCAAAGGATATCGGCTTTGATGCAAGTATGATAGGTGCTTACGGTCACGACGACAAGGTTTGCGCATATCCCGCGCTTATGGCGGCAGTTGACGTTGAAACGCCCGAGCAGACCTGCATTACCTACCTCACCGACAAAGAGGAAATCGGCAGTGACGGCAACACGGGTATGCAGAGCGACTTTCTGCGTTTCTTCATCTACGACCTTGCAAATCAGGACGGCGTTGAGGGCTACAGAGCACTTTCAAAGAGCACCTGTCTTTCTGCCGACGTTAATGCGGCTTTTGACCCGACATACGCTTCTGCATATGAGGCAAAGAACTGCTCGTATATCAACAACGGCGTAATCATTTCGAAGTACACAGGTCACGGCGGCAAGTACGACACCTCGGACGCATCTGCCGAATATATGGGAAAAATCCGTGCAATGCTCGAGAAGAACGACATTCTCTGGCAGGTTGGCGAGCTGGGCAGAGTTGACCTCGGCGGCGGCGGAACGATTGCAAAGTACGTTGCGAATATGAACGTTGACGTTGTAGACCTCGGTGTGCCTGTTTTGTCAATGCACGCACCGTTTGAAATTGTTTCAAAAACCGACGTTTATATGGCTTACAGAGCATTTTTTGCATTTTTCGATGCAAATGAGTAAAAAACACTTGCATTTTAAAATATAGTGTGGTATAATACTGCTTGCGGTTGTAAAAACAGCCGCATATGCGCCGGTAGCTCAGCTGGATAGAGTGTCTGACTACGAATCAGAAGGTCGGGAGTTCGAGTCTCTTCCGGCGCGCCAAGCCTCATTCTGCGGAATGAGGCTATTTTTAATTTTATAAAAATTGTGATTGACATTTATAATTGTTAATGTTATGATTAATAAAATTTTAGTTGGGTGATTGAAATGTTTAAATTCAGTTTTAACAATTTCACAGTCGTCGATGCCCCTCGTTATGATTTTGCAGAAAATATAACGGGCTTACATTGTCGCACCCATTTTCGGAATAACTGATGATTTTATAATTTCATTTGATATTCGGCGGTGGAAGCTTAAAAGGCTTTCACCGTTTTTTGTTTGAGGAGGTATATTATGAAGATTGGAGATTATTACAACAGCTACGATGAAGAAAACCGTCTCTTGTCACGTTTCGGAATGGTTGAATTTATCACAACAATGCGTTACATAGAGAAATTCATAACTCCAAATTCACGCATTATAGAAATAGGTGCAGGAACAGGACGGTACAGTCACGCTCTTGCAAAAAAAGGCTATTGTGTTGATGCTGTTGAGCTGGTTAAACATAATATTGATATTTTCAAAGAAAAAATAACACCTGACGAAAATATCACAATTCGTCAGGGAAATGCTACGGATTTGTCCGATTTTGAAGGTAATCGATACGACATCACCTTGCTCCTCGGACCTATGTATCATTTGTTTACGGAAGAAGAACAAATCAGGGCACTTTCGGAGGCTTACCGAGTCACCAAGCAAGGTGGTATAATATTTTCAGCTTATTGTATGGGTGATTCTACAATCTTAACTTATGGATTCTTGCGAAACAAAATAAAAGAAATAATGAGCGATTGCGGACTCAATGAAAACTTTGACAGATTCATTTCACCGTGGGGTATTTTTCAGCTTTACCGAACGGAAAATATTATTTCATTGAGAAACAAATTCAATGTAAAATCACTTCATCTTGTCGGAGCTGATGGTTACTCAAATCATATGAGAGAAACGCTTGAAAATATGGACGAAGAGACCTTTAAGTTGTATTTGAAATACCACCTTGCGACCTGTGAAAGAACAGATATGCTTGGAATATCGCATCACACACTTGATATATTCAGAAAGGAGTAATTTTTATGTACGAAATCAGGAAAATCAGACCGAATGAAGTTGAAGAAGCACTCAATCTTGCGCTCGAAGTTTTTATGCAGTTTGAAGCACCTGTTTACAAGCGTGAGGGCGTTGAAACCTTCAAAAAGGATATTATTGAAAATCAGGATTTCATTGAAAGTTGCAGGGCAGGAATCTGCCCGATATACGCCGCATTTGACAGCGACAAGATTGTCGGAATCATAGGAATGAGGGCAAACAAAACGCATATCAATCTTGTGTTTACCAAAAAGGAATACCATCACAAGGGAATTGCTACGGCAATTTTCAATTATCTGCTAAGTGACCTTTTAAGTGAAAATCCCGATTTAGAGGAAATTACGCTCAATTCCTCGCCTTACGGTTTAGGCTTTTATTTACATACAGGCTTTGTTCCTCTGAGCGACGAGCAGGAGCTTAACGGAATAAGATTTACTCCGATGAAATATGTGATAGACAGAAAGAGAGATACTATGAATCATTGCGGAACAAAAACGCTTGAAACAGAACGCCTTGTTTTGAGAAAATTTCGTTTAGATGATGCAGGAGATATGTTCAGAAACTGGGCGTCAAATCCGAATGTTACAAAATTTCTTATCTGGCAGCCTTACACGAATGTTGACGACGTAAAAGCGTATATCCAAAGCTGTATTGACTGCTATGAAAAAGCCGGCTACTACAACTGGGTTATTGAGTACAAAGAAAACGGTCAGGCTATAGGTAATATCAGCGTGGTTGAGCTTAAGGAGCACACACGCTGTACCGTAATCGGCTATTGTATCGGCGAGGATTACTGGCGCAAGGGCATAACCTCGGAGGCTTTATGCCGAATTATTGAGTTTTTGTTTGAAGAGGTAGGCGTAAACAGAATAGAGTCAACACACGATGTCAACAATCCTAATTCGGGCAGAGTTATGACAAAGTGCGGCTTGAAATACGAGGGCGCTCTCCGTCAGGCAGGCGTCAGCAATCAGGGAATATTTGACTGCGTTGTACGCTCAATTCTAAAGAGCGAGTGGCAACGGAACGGATAAAAACTGCCTCGGATTATACTCCGAGGCAGTAAAATTTAAATATGTGAATCAAAGCTTTGAATAACCGTAGCTGTTAACAAGCGCTTCAATTTTTTCGCCTTTTTCGCAAAGCGGACAGTGGTGGGAATTGTAGCTTTCATAATCGCCAAGGTCATTGGGATTGAAGATTGAGGAAACGGGATAACCTTCACACTCATCAACAGTAGCGAAAATTGCCGATACGCCCACAACCGAGCCGCCGTAATATTTAACTGCGTCAATAGCCGCCTGAGCAGTTTTGCCTGTTGTAACCGAAGCGGCAAGAATCAGAACGTGCTTTCCTGCAATCATCGGTGTAAGATTGTCACGGAACATAAGCTGACCGCCTGCAAGGTATTCGGGCGAAACTACGTAAATTGTCTGGTGTGCGTTCATATTGACAAAGTCCTCTTTTGTCAGCTCGTCGGCAACGCAGGCACCGATTACCTCTGTTCCGTCAACGCAGAGGATTGTGTCAACAATCGTATTGGTTCTGTAGGAGGAAACAAGCTCCTTGGCAACAGCTTTTGCCTCTGAAAGTCGTGTCTTTTGCGTGGTAACATCTATAAAGTAATTAGTGTGACTGTGTGAAGTTGCAAAGTGGCCTTTTGCAACACGCAGGAAAACGTCTTTGTTTTTTGTTCTTATTTTGTACATCTGAGCCATAGTATCGGCCTCCTGTTTGGGTATTTGCAATAAAAACTATTTATTGTAAATAATATTTTACACTATATCAACAAAAAAAGCAATATCTTTTAGATAATTATATACATTAATATGGAGTGCTATTTAAAAACTGATTCGCTAAACCAGAATTTGTCGAGTGCCTCGACGGGCAAATCGAGTGGAAAAATTGGATTGTATGGATAAAACGGTTGCCCGAATTCTAAGTAGA
>JBJEOX010000386.1:0-5452 GCA_051880935.1 Ruminococcus sp. | reverse complement strand
CTGGCGAGATGAACAGCAACGGCGTTCTCGGCGGAAATTTAAAGAAAATCTGCTTTTACGTCTGCCCTGTCTGCGGCAATATTATAACTTCCATAAGCGAAACGGGAGTAAGCTGCTGCGGCAAAAAGCTGAAAATGCTAAAACCCGAAAAGGCGGAAGAAAATAGCAGACTGAGCGTTGAAATAATTGAAAACGAGTACTTTATTTCTTCCGACCACGAGATGACACGAGAACATTATATTTCTTTTATCGCATTTTTAACAGGCGATACGCTTATCCTGCGCAAGCAATACCCCGAATGGAATTTGCAGACACGACTTCCGTTTTTTGCCCACGGCAGACTTATTTGGTACTGCACACGCCACGGCTTATTCTATCAGAATATATAAAAACAGCACTCTCTATTGTGAGGGTGCTGTTCTTCTTTGGCTATGTCACGTTGCCATTTTTTCTCGGATAATTGCGAGAATTTTCTTTTCACGTCTGCTGACCTGAACCTGAGTCATATTCAGGATTTTTGCCGTCTGAGTCTGCGTTTTGCTCTGATAGTAGCGCAGTTTAATAATCTCTTTGTCACGGCTTTCAAGGTGCTCAATCGACTGTTCAAGGCTGAGCCTTTCGGAAATTTCGTACTGAATGTCGTCAACAGGCACGTCAAGCTGAGGGTTGCCGTCCTCGTCATATTCGGCGGTGAGCGACAGCGGATTTCTCACGCTGTTGAGTGCGTCAACAATCTTTTCGGGCGAGGTGTCAAGCTTTTCTGCAAGCTGAGAAACGGTCAGCTCACAGCCGTTTTTCAGCTTGCTTTCATTGTTGATTTTCGCTATTGAAACGGCAAGCTCTTTCAGCGTTCGGCTGACCTTTACCGTTCCTCCGTCACGAAAAAGCCGCTTTATCTCCCCCATTATCACGGGGAATGCGTAGGTTGAAAAGGCGCAGTTTCTGCTTTTGTCAAAGTTGTTGATTGCCTTTGCAAGACCAAGACAACCTGCCGAAAAAAGCTCCTCATATTCAATGCCCTTGCCCGTAAACCGCTTGCAGCAGGCGTGGACAAGTCCGAGGTTGTTTTCTGCAATTTTATTTTTATCGGTCATTTTCTGCACCGAAGGTCTTTTCAAGCGTGACAGTCGTGCCCTTACCGGGTTCGGATTTCACCCTCACCTTGTCGCAGAAGCTCTGCATAACGGCAAAGCCGAGTCCTGCACGCTCCTCCTCAGGCGCAGTTGTGAAAAGCGGCTCCATTGCCTTTTCTACGTCGTCAATTCCGCAGCCCTTGTCACGTATTCTGATTGTCAGCTTGTTGTTATCGGTTATTCTGCCCTTTATGTAAATCGTGCCGCCGCTCTTTCGGTAGCCGTGAACAATGCAGTTTGTCACAGCCTCGGAAACGGCGGTTTTTATATCGCTGAGTTCATTGACCGTCGGGTCAAGGTTCATCACAAACGCCGCAACAATGCTCCTTGCAAGCGACTCGTTACAGCTTTTGGACGGAAAACTGACGTTCATTTCATTTACAATATTCATCTTAACACCCCCAACGCTTCAAGTCCCGACATTGCAAAAATTCTGTAGAGCCTGTCAGGCACGTTTACAACTCGCAATGCTCCGCCAATTAATTTCATCTGCCTGTATCGTCCCATAACAAGTCCGACGCCCGACGAGTCCATAAACGACACCGCCGAAAAATCAAGGTTGAGCAGTTTTGGTTTGAGCGACTGCGCCGCTCCGTCAATGCGTGCTCGGATTTTGGCGGCTGAATCGTGGTCTATTTCACCGTCTATGTACGCAGTCAGAATATTATTTTTGTATTCCGTTCTTAACATTTTATCCTTCCTTTAGTCGAGTATTTTTTGAATTGAAAACTTATAACTCCGAGATACCGAGTTATGAAAATTGACAACTTATATAACGGACTAAAAAACTCCATACTTATAATAATTAGTATGGAGTGAAAAATTTGTTTTATTCTGTTGTATGAAAATATTTTTCTTTATATAATTTTATCCGAAATATAGGGGCGGATTTCTCCTGCAAGGTAAAGCGAGCCGCAGATTAATACTGCTCCGCCGTTTTTCTTCGCATTTTCAAATGCGCTGTCAAACGCTTTTTCGGCACTGTCAAATGACGTTACATTCTTAAAATAGCCCTTGCATTTATCTGCAAGCTCCGCTGATGAAAGCGCTCTCGGATTGTCAACCGGAACAGTGTATACGCTTTCAAAAACACCGTCAAGAAGCTTTATTGAGCTGTCAATGTCCTTGTCGGCTAACATACCCATAACACAGGTGATTTTTTCTCCGTAAAGAAAATTGCTTACAGCTTTTTTCAGCGCCTCAATGCCGTTCGGATTGTGCGCACCGTCCAGAACTACAACGGGATTTTTGCATAATAGCTCAAATCTGGCAGGATTTACAGCCTTTGAAAAACCGATTGAAATATCGTCATCGGTAATTCTGAGCAGTCCTCTCTGTCTTACGCTTTCAATTGCGGCAAGCGCAGTTTTTGCGTTTTCAAGCTGATGCTTTCCGGCAAGGTTGATGTGAATTTTCCTGCCGTTATATTCAAATTCACTGCCCTCAAGAGTTTCTGAAAGTACATTTATTTTTATGCACTCGCTCTTAATAAGCGGAACGTTCTGCTTTTGGGCAGTCTGCTTGATTACGCTCATAGCCTTTTCTTCCTGCGTTGACGTTACTGCGCAGGAGCCCGACTTGATTATTCCGCATTTCTGCTCCGCAATTTTTTCGATTGTATCACCCAGAACTGCGGTGTGGTCAAGTCCGATTGTCGTGATAACGGAGCACAGCGGAGGCTTTATGACGTTTGTGCAGTCGAGCAGACCGCCCATTCCCGTTTCGAGCACGACAACGTCGCAGTTTTCGTTTGCGTGAATGTAGAATTCAAGCGCATTTACGTACTCAAACTCGGTGATTATTACGTCCTCGCTCTGCAATTTTTCAATCAGTGGGAACGTTTCTTCAACGGCTTTTGCAAGCGTTTCCTTGCTAATCATTTCGTTGTTAATCTGTATTCTCTCACGAAAATCGGTGATGTATGGTGAAATGAAAAGACCTGTTTTGTAACCTGACGCAACAAGTGTTGATGACAGCATTGCACAGGTTGAGCCTTTTCCGTTTGTTCCTGCAACATGGATATATTTTAATTTATCCTGCGGATTTCCCATACGGTCAAGCAGGGTTAAAATTCTGTCAAGTCCCGGACGTGCACCGAAGCTCAACAGAGAATGGATTTTTTCAAGCGCATTTTCGTAGGTCATTACAACAGCTCCCTGTAGATTTCGTTCTTCTTAAAGCCCGTAATTGCAGCCGCCTGTTTTGCCGCTTCGGTAGGCTTTTCGCCGTTTTCAATCAGCTTTTTTGCCGTTTCAACAGCGTATTCAAGCGTAAGCTCCTGTTCGTCGGTTGCTTTCGGTGCACCCTCGAGGACAAGCACGAACTCGCCCTTTAAGCTGCCGTCGGCGTAATTTTCTGCGGCATATTTTGTAGTGGTGCGGATAACCTCCTCGTGGAGCTTTGTAAGCTCTCGCACGATTGACAGCTTTCGCTCGCCGAAGCTTGCATACAAGTCACGCAAGGTCTGCGGAAGCTTGTGCGGTGCTTCATAGAAAATCATCGTCCTGTGCTCGTTTTTCAGGCTCTGCAAATGCTCGTTCCTGCTCTTTTTATTTACGCTTAAAAACCCCTCAAACGTAAATCTGCCTGTTTCAAGTCCCGAAACTGCAAGAGCGGAAATTACGGCGCTCGGTCCGGGAATTACAACCGTTTTTATTCCACGTTCCTCGCAGAGCTTGATTAAATCCTCGCCGGGGTCGGAAATGCACGGCATTCCTGCGTCGGTCACGATTGCGCAGTTTTCGCCCTGCTCAATTCTGTTGCAGATAATCTCGCCACGCTCACGCTTATTATGCTCAAAATAGCTCACCATAGGCTTTTTTATGCCAAAATGGTTTAAGAGCTTAAGCGTAACCCTCGTGTCCTCTGCGGCAATAAAATCAACGCTTTCAAGCGTCTGCACTGCTCTGGGCGACAAATCGGAAAGGTTGCCTATCGGCGTTCCCGTAACGTATAAAATTCCACTCATAGTATCACTTCAATTCTTCAAAAGGCGTTTTGTAACAGCCGTAAATTTTCATCATTTCTTCGGAAAAATCTCCGTTTTCGTTCTCAATCAAGAGGGTTGGAAGAACGTTTAAAAATCCCCTTTTGCCCCCTCGCCTGCCTTCAAGCAAAAAGAGCTTTGGCGCTTTTCCGATTCTCTGCTGAACAAGGCGCAGTGTTTTCGGCTCGATTGAGAATTTTCGCATTGACTCCATAACATCTGCAAGGCGTTCGGGTCGTTGGCAGATGCAGAAGCTTCCGCCAAACTGCAAAAGCTTTGATGCTGTAAAGCAGATATCGTCAAGCGTACATTCGGTTTCGTGGCGTGCAATCTGCTTTGCG
Source organism: Ruminococcus sp. (assembly GCA_051880935.1). Classification (GTDB taxonomy): domain Bacteria; phylum Bacillota; class Clostridia; order Oscillospirales; family Acutalibacteraceae; genus Ruminococcoides. The sequence goes on along the minus strand of JBJEOX010000386.1, from coordinate 992 downwards.
TTTTCAGGGTTTGTAATTCCTCCGCCGCCGATTTTATATGGAGGGTTACAGACAACAAGGTCGTAGCACCCGAAAGGAAGCTTGCCCTTAAGCTCCTTTAAATCGGCATTTACAATATTTATTTTATCGCCGAGGCTATTGTATTCAACGCTTTTCTGCGCAAGGGCGCAGGCGTCGCTTTGAATTTCAACGGCGTCAATTTCAAGATTTTTATTGTGTCTTAACCACAAAAGCGGAATTGTACCACAGCCTGTTCCAAGCTCTGCACACTTTTTTCTGCCCTTTGACAAAGAAAAGTCTGCAAGCAGAATTGTGTCGGTGGAAAAATGGTAGCTGTCGGACACATATATTTCAATTCCGTTTCCGAGCGGTTCAAGGTGAATGTTATTCATATTATTTCCTTTCGGTCGGCAAAATCATTATACTAATACCTAATAAAAAGCAGACAATCTTTGCAGTCTAATTTCTATCAGGAATTTGTATAACAGAGAAAAACGGCAAGGTAAATTCCTTGCCGTTTGAATTTCAGATAAGCTATTACTCAGCCTGAGGAGCACCTACCGGGCAAACATCAGCACAAGAACCGCAATCTGCGCATGCATCAGCGTCGATAACGTACTTGCCGTCACCCTCTGAAATAGCAGAACACGGACAAGCGTCTGCGCAAGCACCGCATGCGATGCAATCATCACTAATTACATATGCCATAGGGAGAACACCTCCTTAAAAGATTTCAAGTATATTGTATCACATATTTTGCAAAATGCAATTGTTTTGGGAATATTTTTAAGAATTTTACAAATAATAAAAGATTTCTTGACGAATAATGTCGCTGTTTTTAGATTTATTCAAGACCCTTGAACTCTTCAAGTTCCTTTTTATTTACCTTGATATAGCCGTCCTTTACAAGCTTGCACTGCTTTACGGTAAATGTTTTGGGTGCAACGTCGTCGGGCATATTGTTAAGCTTTACCTTTAATGTTCTTGCAATC
>JBJEOX010000385.1:0-5489 GCA_051880935.1 Ruminococcus sp. | reverse complement strand
AACGTTTTGTTGCCTATTCCCTTATCAGTGCAGGACTTGTTATAATTGCCGTCGGCTCGTTTATTCTATACACGACAGATTATCTTTTCTCGCTAACACATTTGTCTATCCTGCCGTTATGGTTAGGAGTAATAATTAATATCATAGCCGTTATTCAGCCTGACTATTGAAAATGGAGCAAATCAGCATTTTCTTAACGCTCGGCATCATTCCCCTATCCGCAAACCAAAAAAATAAGAAACACCCAGAAAGGTGTCTCTTATTTTTTGGAGCGGATGACGGGGCTCGAACCCGCTACCTCCACCTTGGCAAGGTGGCGCTCTACCAGATGAGCTACATCCGCATTTAATTGTAATTACTCATTATATATAAAACACATTGTAAACAAAATGGTGGGAACAATAGGGCTCGAACCTATGACCCTCTGCTTGTAAGGCAGATGCTCTCCCAGCTGAGCTATGCTCCCACGTTAATCTGAAAGAAAAAGCACTCCGTGCTGAAGTGCTTTTTCTATGGAGGCGACACCCAGAATCGAACTGGGGAATCAGAGTTTTGCAGACTCGTGCCTTACCGCTTGGCTATGTCGCCGTGTCTTATCAGTCAACGAATGTTATTATATCACATACAATTGCATTTGTCAATAGGTTTAGCCCAAATTTATTCCCAAACAGATTGAATTTTATTCTTCCATTATCTGTTCCTGAATTTTCTTGCTGAAGCTTTTTACTACAGTATCATATGCGTGGTCAATCATATTCAGAAGCTCATCATCAGGAAACCCTGTCAGATAAACCGTATTCCGGTAAGGCTGTTGAACGGGCGGACAATGGTAACCTCTGACTACGATATCAGGGTATATTCTTCTGTAAAAATCTCCTACATCGGCAGTACATTTCAGCGTTATTTTAAAATCCTCTGCTTTTGGATAAATCTGCGCAAATATTTTGTTATTCACCTTATAGCATATCGGAATTTCGCCGAACGGGTATGTTTCATAAGCTTTGTGTTTGCTTAAGCAATATCTTTTGATATCTTCAAGCTTCATTACTTTTCCTCTCATAAACAACCTTTAATACGGGATTTATTTTCTGCCAAAATATCTGCACACCTTTTTCTTATAATTCAGGTATTCCTCTCCAAAAGCTTCAATCAAAAAATCCTCTTCCACGTTTACAATCTGCAAATGAAAAATAACAACTCCAAATACTGAAACTATGAATAGTATCAAATTGAAAAACATCAATAAAACGCCTATATAAACAAGGTCAAAACCGAGAAATGCAGGATTTCGGCTGAAGCTGTATATACCGTTCGTAACCAAATCAGTCTTATCTGTTTTTGATACTCCTGCTCTCCAGCTGTCACGCATTGTTACAACAGAAGTAATAAACACCGCAACTCCCGTAACTGCTATACAAACACCGACAATCCTCGCCCATGCAGGCAATACGGACGTGTTAAGGATAATACTGATAATTTCCGCAATCGGCACAATGATAGTTATGATTTTCATTGTGACTTCAATAAACTTTACAAAGCCGACTTTTCCTTTGCCAATCTGGTCGGTCTGTATTCCTTTTTTCCTCTGACTAATCATTTTTATGAAATAGCACCCATAAAATACAGCCAGAATAATAATGGCGATTATTTGAAATATCATCTTCAGATACTCCCTTAAGTAAATTATAGTTCTCTTTTTCTCAGTCTATCAACTTTTCTCTGTTCTTTCTTTTTTATCCTGTCACAATAAGTCAATGATTTTTTATTATTGTGATGTTCCCTGCAATCGTTGCAATTACCGTGTCTTTTGCATTTTGTTCTTTTGCAAGGGCAATATATATTATTCATTTTTATAAAACTCCGTAAAACAATTATTTACTTTTCAAATGTGCTCTGCATCTGCTCGTACTTTAAAGAAGAACTGAAAAATTTCAGGCTCTTTCTCAATTTCATAACTCATTTTTACAAGTCTGCGTTTACCGATTCTTCTGTCGAGAACGGCAAAGATTCTGACTAATAAATTATCGCTTTTTAAGCTATCCTCAATACTTTGATTGTCAAATTCCTTAAATGCAGAATAAAAACTACGCTGGTCAAAACGTCCTGACTCCAACGCAAATTCGTCCATATATGAGTAATCACTTATTATTCTTTTAAAATACTCTTCATCAATCGGAAATGAATAAAACTTAATCAACCTGTTATAATAGTTACCACGCAATACCTCTTTACCGTCAAGCAAAATTGCCGCTCTGCCCTCTTCATCGTGACTTTTCTTATATCTCGTCACAAAATACTGAATCCTTCCACGCAGTGACAATGCAAGATATTCTTCTTCAAGCTTGCGTCGAATACTGCTCCAATTATACACATTATCACTCCAAAAAAATCTTTACAGTGCAATTATATCATTGTAAGTTTCTGCTGTCAATCAGACAAACAAAAACGGCTGCCCGTAACGGACAGCCGTAATTTTTTCGGATAAGTGAATTACTTTAATTCTACTTCTGCGCCAGCCTCTTCAAGCTTTGCCTTCATAGCTTCAGCGTCGTCCTTAGAAACAGCTTCCTTAACAGCCTTGGGAGCACCGTCAACAAGAGCCTTTGCTTCCTTAAGACCAAGACCTGTGAGCTCACGAACAACCTTGATAACAGCAATCTTGTTGCCGCCTGCACCCTTAAGGATAACGTCGAACTCAGTCTGCTCAGCAGCTGCTGCTGCACCGTCAGCAGCAGGACCTGCAACTGCAACAGCAGCAGCAGCGGATACGCCAAATTCATCCTCTACAGCGTGTACGAGCTCTGAAAGCTCAAGAACTGTGAGGCCTTTTAATTCTTCAATAATAGCAGTAATTTTTTCTGATGCCATTTTAATTTACCTCCGATATAAATGTAGTTAATTTTTAATTAATTTGCAGATTATTCTGCTACAGGAGCTTCCTCTGCGGGAGCCTCTGTTTCTGTAGGAGCTGCTTCAGCTTCAGCTGCGCAAGCTTCTACACCGCCCTTGTCAACGATAGCCTGTACGGCACGTGCGAAGGATGCGATAGGTGCCTGGAATGCACCGAGTACATTTGCAAGAAGAACTTCTCTTGTCGGGAGCTTTGAAAGAGCTGTGATTGTATCCATATCAATAACAGCACCGTCAAGATAAGCTGACTTAACCTTGAAGTTGTCGTGGTCCTTTGCATAATTGCAAAGAATTCTTGCTGCGGCAGCGTATTCGCTGTCACTTGTTGCGATAGCTGTTGTACCCTCAAGAACGGGCTTTAAGTCCTCAAGACCTGCCTCGTCGCAAGCACGTGAAAGAAGTGTGTTCTTTACAACTGTGTACTTAACGTCGTTCTCACGAAGCTCTTTTCTGAGCTTTGTGTCATCCTCAGTGTTGATACCCTCATAGCATACAACAACACCGGTAATGGAGTTTTTAAGTCTTTCGGAAAGCTCTGCAACGATTGCTTTCTTCTGCTCTAAAACACTTTGACTTGGCAATTATTTCACCTCCGAAAAAAGTATCACGCAGTTCATAAAAATCGAGTGCCTCGACACGCAATTCGGCCGGGCAGGTTGATATTATCAAACCTTCTTTGCCCCACCGGATACGAGCCGTTTCCTTTAAAGTAAAAACAGCCGCCCGAAGCCTCGGACGGCTGCAAAAATACAATAAGTAATTTGCATCTTCCTCGGCAGGTGGGAAATCCCTTTATGCTAAAAGCACCTGCTGTCTTTAGAACAGCGAATTTATATTCACACTATTGTGTAAATATCAGATTAATTTGTAATTAAACACCAAACTTTGTGGGATTTAATCTTACGCTCGGTCCCATTGTTGAAGTAACGGCAACTGAACGAATGTACTGACCCTTGGCAGCAGCAGGCTTAGCCTTAACGATAGCCTCCATAAGAGCGTCGAGGTTCTCGTTAAGCTTCTGCGTGCCGAAGCTTACCTTGCCGATGGGGCAGTGAATGATGTTTGTTTTGTCAAGACGGTACTCAATCTTACCTGCCTTAGCTTCCTTAACAGCCTTAGCAATGTCAGGAGTAACAGTACCTGCCTTGGGGTTAGGCATAAGACCTCTCGGTCCGAGGATTCTACCAAGACGACCTACAAGACCCATGCAGTCGGGTGTTGTAATAAGAACGTCAAAATCCATCCAGTTTTCCTGCTGAATCTTCTGGGTCATATCCTCAGCGCCTACATAGTCAGCGCCTGCTTCCTTAGCGAGATCCTCGTTAGCGCCCTTGCAGATTGCAAGAACTCTTACGTTTTTACCGGTACCGTTAGGAAGAACAACCGCACCTCTTACCTGCTGGTCAGCGTGACGGCTGTCAACGCCGAGCTTTACATGAAGCTCAACGGTTTCGTCAAACTTAGCTGTTGCAGTTTTGATAACTGTGTCAAGAGCTTCGCCTGAATCATATAATTTAGTTCTGTCAACGAGCTTAGCAGCGTCAACATATTTTTTACCGTGTTTCATCAGTCTTCCTCCATTGTTAGGTGGTCAATCGGAAAATTCCTCCCACCCGGATAAATTAGTCAACTACTGTAATACCCATGCTTCTTGCTGTGCCGGCAATCATACTGATTGCTGCGTCGAGCGAGCCTGCATTGAGATCGGGCATTTTCTGCTCTGCGATTTTAGTAATCTGCTCTTTAGTAATCTGAGCAACCTTTGTCTTATTCGGTACACCTGAACCGCTTTCGATACCGCAAGCCTTCTTAAGAAGAACAGCAGCAGGCGGAGTCTTTGTAACGAAAGTGAACGAACGGTCGGCATATACTGTAATTACAACAGGAATGATAAGACCGATGTCATTCTTTGTACGCTCATTAAATTCCTTTGTGAACGCAACAATGTTTACGCCGTGCTGACCGAGTGCCGGACCAACAGGCGGTGCCGGAGTAGCTTTTCCGGCGGGAATCTGTAGTTTAATTAAGCCTACAACCTTCTGAGCCATTGTGTTTGCACCTCCAAAATTCGTGGTAAATTGCGGGACGCCACTGTGTAGGGTCCCTCCCACAGGGAACGAAACGTTCCCAATAAAAAGCCATATGGCTGATTATTGTTAAATTAATCTTCCAACGGTTCAGCCTGAGCAAGCTCGAGCTCAACCGGAGTTTCACGTCCGAACATAGATACTGTAACACGGACGTAGTCTTTGTCGGCATCAATTTCTTCTACAACACCGACGAAGTCCTCAAGCGGACCATCAATAATACGTACCGAATCGCCTACAGAATAAGAAACCTTAACGCTGCGCTGTTCTACGCCCATTCTGTAAACTTCTGCATCGGTAAGAGGAACGGGTTTTGATCCCGGACCGACAAATCCCGTACAGCCACGGATATTGCGGACAACATACCAGGTTTCATCGGTATAAACCATCTTTACAAAAACGTATCCCGGATAGATTTTGCTTTCGACCTCTTTGGTCTTATCGCCGACTGTTTCTGTAACAGTTTCGGTAGGAACCTTGACGTCAACAATC
>JBJEOX010000384.1:0-5497 GCA_051880935.1 Ruminococcus sp. | reverse complement strand
GTACGTTGTTATGAATGATGAAACAAAGCGTGACGGACTTGAGGTAACTCCCGAGGACATTTACGAATACGTTGATAAAAACGGCAGACTTCCCTCAACAAGTGCCGCAAATATCGGAGATTATCTTGATACTTTTAAATACTGGCGTGAGCAGGGATATGAGATTGTCCACTTTGATATAAGCAGTGATTTTTCAAGTACACATCATAACGCCTGTATGGCGGCTGAGGAAGTCGGCGGAGTGTACGTTGTAGACTCACGAAATCTCTCAACAGGACAGGGACTTGCAGTTTTGCACGGAGCAGAGATGGCTCGGAACGGCAAATCTGCAAAGGAAATATACGACGAATGTACTGCGCTTACCTCAAAAATTGAGGCAAGCTTTGTAGTTGACAGCATTGATTATCTCTACAAGGGAGGACGCTGTTCTGCTCTTGCGGCTTTCGGTGCAAATCTCTTGAAATTAAAGCCCTGCATTGAAGTTAAAGACGGCAAAATGAATCCGGGAAAAAAGTATCGTGGCAACATCAGCAGGGTTATGCTTAACTATGTTGAGGAGCGTTTGCGTGGCAGAGATGACATAGACAAGAGTAGAATTTTTATTACCCATACGAAGTGCAGTGAAGAGGACGTCGAAGCGGTAAAGCAGAAGATACTTGAAATCTGCCCCGATTTTAAAGAGATTCTTGAAACTACGGCAGGCTGTACAGTAACAACACACTGCGGACCGAACACTCTCGGTATTTTGTTTATACGCAAGTAATTTATAAACTACAAGCCGCCCCGAATTAACGGAGCGGCTATTGTATTATTTGATAAGCTGTGATATAATTTTGTCGGATAAGGCAACCTGAACGGTAGGCGGTTAAGTCTTGCCCCTGAAACGGGGGTGTTGCTATGGAGTACATAACGTTATTAGCTTTAATTTTAATAATCGTTTTCTATACTGTCATTGCAATTAAAAAGAAATAAACCGCCAACCCGGAAAGTAGACGGTTTATTTCATATAAATCATTCTTTTTGGGGCTAACCGCTTATACGGTCTGCCTTATCTATCTATATTATAGCAAATAAAGCTGATTTGTCAAGGTGTATAATCAGCTTTTCAGGGAGCGGAATATGGGCAGAGAACTTGAAAAACACGAGCTTGTCGAGCGAAGTATAATCAAAACCTACAGAAAAAGAATATGGAATCCATTTTTAATTGCATTAAAGAATTATAAACTTGTGAACGCAGGCGATAAAATCGCAGTCTGCATATCGGGCGGCAAGGATTCAATGCTTATGGCTAAGCTATTGCAGGAGCTTCATAAATACAGTGAAGTGCCGTTTGAGCTGGTTTATCTTGTAATGGACCCGGGTTACAATGCGGAAAATCGCAAAAAGATTGAGGACAATGCAAGGCTTCTGCATATTCCGATTACGGTTTTTGAAACTGATATTTTTACAGTAGCCGACAAAACGGAAAAATCCCCCTGCTATCTATGCGCAAGAATGAGGAGGGGACACCTCTACAAAAAGGCGCAGGATTTGGGGTGCAACAAAATTGCGCTCGGTCATCATTTCAACGACGTAATCGAAACCACCCTGCTCGGAATGTTCTACGGCTCACAGATTCAGTCAATGCCGCCCAAGCTTCACAGCACAAATTTTGAGGGAATGGAGCTTATCCGCCCGATGTACTGTATTCACGAGGACGCAATAATTGCGTGGCAGAAATATAACGGACTGGAGTTTATTCAGTGTGCCTGCCGATTTACCGAAAACTGCGAAAACGGAACCGGCGACTCAAAACGTCAGGAGATAAAACAGCTTATAAAGGAGCTTAAAAAGACAAACCCGAATATTGAAAAAAGCATTTTCAACAGTATTCATTCCGTCTGCCTTGACACAATGGTGGGGTATAAGTCAAACGGAATTGAGTACAGTTTTCTTGATAATTACGATGAATAAAATATATTGGAGGATGACGTTTTATGAGTGAAATTATTAATATTAATGAAACTAATGAAGTTACTGATGCTGACAATTCTAAAATTATAGGAAATGAAAATGGCTTCATAAAACTAACAGATGACATATTATTTGATACTCGTACCGACATTACAGAAAAGGATACTATGAGTATTCCCATAGCACAGCTTGCGGCTCTTGGTGCAGGTGTGTCCGCCCTTATTCCTGCCTTAAGAACGGTTACTCAAAAATCTACACTAAACACAACGGGTTTGTATCGACTTGCAAATGCTGGTGTCGGAGATGTGCTGAAAAAAGCAAAAGACGGCACAAACTGGGGTGCATTGAAAACCCTTGACGGTAAATCAAAAATGGCTAAATTTCAGGAAATGGAAGCTGTTTCTGGAACAAGCAGTGCTATTATGCCGATAGACCCTGTTACGGTTATGATGGCAGTTGCTTTGGCTTCCATTGAAAATCAGCTGAATAATATTGCAGAGATGCAAAAGCAGATTTTGTCTTTTCTTGAAACAGAAAAAGAATCTCAAATTGAAGCTGACGTTGAAACGCTGACGAAAATAATATCAGACTATAAATTCAACTGGGACAACAGCCATTTTGTCACAAGCAATCACAAATTAGCTCTTGATATAAAGAGAACATCAAAGAAGCATATGATTTCATATCAGAAGAAAGTCAACGATATTCTTAACTCGAATCAATTTCTCGTTTTTCAGTCTGTGGTAAAATCAACACTTATTGACCTGATTAAGAAATTCAAGTATTACAGACTGGCACTTTACACATTTTCTATGTCATCATTAGCCGAAATAATGCTCAGCGGAAACTTCAAGGAAGAATACATAAACAGTGTTATAGAAGAAATCGAAAGCAATTCCTTTACATATAGTGATCTGCATGCAAAATGCTCTGCTTTTTTGGAAAAGATGAGCGACTCCTCTTTAGAAACGAATTTTCTTAAAGGAATCGGCGGCGCAAGTAAAGCAGTAGGACAATTTATAGGTAACATTCCTTTTATAAAAGAAGGTCCTGTTGATGAATTTTTGCAGGACAGCGGTTCTAAGTTAGAGAAAACTGCATATGGTATTGAAAAAGACGCTGTAAAATCCTTTGCAGAAATAAGCAATCCAAACACAAAGGTGTTTATAGAAAAAATGAAAGATATAGTAAGGATATATAACCACACCTCAGAAATTTGCTTTGATAAAGATAATATTTATTTAATAGCATAAAACAGGAGCCGTGAAAATGAAGTTTTAAAAACTCATTTTCACGGCTCATAAATTTTTTAGAAATTTAATTATTCAGCCTGAATTTTTACGAACTTTTCCTGCATATATGCATATACGTCGTCGGGAACGTTTGTAAATACATAGCACTTGTCAAGATATTCATCACTCGGGAAGATAAGCTCGCTCTGCTTCATATCATCATCGAGATACTCGTCATATGCTTCCTGATTAGGTGTTGCGTAATTGAGATACTTGCAGTTTTCAGCCGCAACCTCGGGCTTCTGCATAAAGTTGATGAACTTCTCAGCGTTTTCCTTGTTCTTGCTGCATTTCGGAATACACATTGCGTCATAGAAAAGGTTTGCGCCGTCCTCAGGCATTGCATAGTCGAGGTCCTCGTTTGCATCCATCATAGTCACAACGTCGCCTGCGTAGTACGGAGCAATTGCCGCCTGACTCTTTTCCATCTCGGTGAACACCTGATCCATAACGTACTTTTTAAGCAACGGCTTCTGCTGTGCAAGCTTTTCTGCCGCTTTGTCGATATCTTCCTTTGTGCAGTTTGCAGGGTTTATTCCGCAAAGCTGCATTGCAATTGCCATTGCGTCACGGCTGTTGTTGAACATAAGAATCTGACCTTTAAGGCTTTCGTCCCAGAGTGCTTCCCACGAAGTCGGCTTTTTGCTTACCTTGGTCTTATCATAAACCATAGCGGTAACACCCCAGCTGTAGCAGACTGTGTATTTTCCCTCGGGGTCGCAGTCAAGCTTCTTAAAGCGGTCCATAATATATTCATAATTCGGAATGTTGTTAAAATCAAGTTCAAACAGCATATCCTCTTCGATGAGCTTACTTATCATATAGTCCGACGGAATAATAACATCGTAGCTTACGTTGCTGTTTTTCAGCATATTGTAAAGCTCTTCGTTCGTTTCATAGGTGGTGTAGTTTACCTTGATTCCCGTTTCGCTTTCAAATTCGTCGATAACGTCCATAAGGTCGTCCTCGCCGTTCGAGATATACTCGCCCCAGTTGTAGACGTTTACTTCACCTGCACTACTGCTGTTGCCGCAACCGGAAAAACAGGCTGCAAACGATGCTGTCATTAATACAGCAAGGATAATACTGATTGTTCTTTTCATTTCTCAATCTCCCTTAAAATAAAATATAATCAAGTCTTTTGTGCTTTTACCTTTTCCTCGTGCCTCTCACGCAGATTAATAATAATCATAATGATGAGCACCGCAAGAAACAGCAAGGCTGAAAGAGCGTTGATTTTCGGTGAAATTCTCCTGTGCGTCATTGAGTAAATCTCAATCGACAGGTTCTGGAACTTTGCACCCCTCGTAAAGTAGGTGATGATAAAATCGTCAAGCGAATAGGTAAAGCTCATAAGCAGTCCCGAGAAAATTCCGGGCATAAGCTCGTGAATAACAACCTTGTAGAACGCCTGCCACTGATTGCACCCGAGGTCGAGTGCGGCATCGTAAATACTGCTGTCCATTCTCCTTATTCTCGGCATAACGTTGAGCACTACAAACGGCACGCAGAAGCAGATATGCGAAATCAACACCGTTACAAAGCCCATTTCAAAGTTGAACATAACGCCGAGGAATGTAAACAACAGCATAAGCGAAACGCCCATTACAATGTCGGGGCTGATAATCGGAATGTTTGACGCATTCTGAATCAGCACACGCTTTTTGCCCTTGAAGTTGTTTATTCCGATTGCGGCGGCTGTGCCGAGAATCGTGGCAAAGAATGAAGCAAGTACGGCAATTATAATTGTATTGCCGAGAGCGTTCATAATATTATCGTCTTTAAAAAGCTGTTCATACCATTTAAGTGAAAATCCCTGCCATACGGTACTTTTACCCTTGTTGAAAGAGTAAAAAATCAGTACGGCAATAGGCGCATAAAGAAAAATCATAATCAGAGCGATATAGATTTTTGAAAGTATGCCGCCTTTTTTCTTTGATTTATTCACGCAATCGCCTCCTCATCGCCAAACAGATTCATAATAATGAGGAACACGAAGATAAACACCATAAGAATAAGCGAAATAGCCGAGCCTGTTTTCTCGTCGGTCCAGAAGATTTTGTCGATAATATCGCCTATCATAATGTCGTCGGTTCCGCCTAAATACTGCGAAACAAGGAAGGTGCTGGCACTCGGAACAAACACCATTGTAATGCCCGAAATAACTCCGGGAATACTCAGCGGAAAAATAACCTTTCTGAAAACGGCAAAGCTGTTTGGAAGTAATGAAAAATTATACAGATTTAATATAT